>DHLW01000096.1:52960-59954 GCA_002405485.1 Phycisphaerales bacterium UBA4658 | reverse complement strand
CAAGCTGATCACGCCGGAATCGGCCGTGGCGGCGGACGTGGTGCTGTCGCGGTTCGAGAAGTCGGGGTTCGAGCCGCTGTGGGCGTGCGAGACGGACGAGCAGTTTGTCTCCTACACGCGTGAGAAGCTCGGGGTGGCGTTCGTCGTCAAGCCTCAGCCGAACCTGCAACTCGTCGGCTGGTCGTACGCCGACGGGGTGCTTGGGGACTCTGCGCCGGTGCTGCTGGCCCGCCATGAGGGGCAGCCGATCATGGTGGTGATGGATCGGGCGCGGAACGACCACCGCGTGCGGGTGGCGGAGCAGAGCGGGCTCAAGGTGCATCGGGCGGAGCTTGGCCGGGTGGTGCTCTATGAGATCTCGCCGTCGTGTGCGCCGGTGGTGGTGAACAACCTGATTGCGAAGTGAGGCGGCTCGAACGCGGAGCGGATGGTTCAGGGTGATGGCTCAGGGGTTGGCGCGGCGGCGGTTCAGGACGCGCTCGATGGCATCGGCGGCGGTTTCAGCACCGCTCTCGGCCCTGATTCGATCGCCCAGATCGCGTGCACGAGCGCGGAGCTCGGCCGTGGTGAGCGCGGCGTCGATGGCCCGTGCGAGCCCGTCGACAGTTCTTCGGCGATGGCGGACCTCGACGGCAACGCCCAGAGCCCGGGCGCGGAAGACGTTGTCGAACTCGTCGTTGGCAAAGGGCAGGATCACGCTGGGAACCCCGGCCCGCATGGCGGCGGCGGCGGTGCCGATGCCCGCGTGATGGACGATGGCGGCGGCCCTTGGCATGACGGCGGAATAGGCGGCGTAGGGCGTGGCGCGGATGCCCTCGGGCCAGGCGGCGTCGATGGGCTCCCCGGTGAGCAGCAGGGCGCGGCGGCCGAGCCGGGCGCAGGCTCGGGCGGCCAGGTCGTAGGTGCTCCGGCCATGGTGCGAGACGCTGGAGCCGAGGGTGACGAGCACCGGGGGCTGGCCGTCGTCCATCCAGCGTTCGAGCTCGCGCTGCTGATCGAGCTGCGCGGCGGAGGTGGGCGGGCGATCCCAGAAGCAGAAGCCACAGATGTGCCCGGCGGCGGGATCATCCGCACGAGCGGGGCGGAAGTGGGGGGACCAGAGTCCGAGCGCGGGGGTGGCGGCGAGGGGATCCGAGATCCGCTCGTTTGGGCGCAGACCGTCGCCGCCGCGGGCGATGCGGACGAACGCGCGATGGATGGGCGGGGCGCCGACGGATCGGCGTTTGGCGTTGAGCGGGCGATCGAACATCCATCGGCCGAGCGGGCGCATGGCGTGGCGCAGGATCGTGTGCACGAACCCCGGCGCATCGGGAAGCGGAAGGGTCGGCATGATGATGCGTTCGTGGGACGAGAGCCAGAAGAGCGGGGCGAGGACGCCCAGGATGAGCGGGATTCCCAGCCGCTCGCACGCGGCGGCGGAGCCGAAGCAGATGTGGTGGGCGATGACGGCTTCGGGCCGAAGGGTCTGCCACGCGTCCTGGACGGCCTGGACCTGCTGCATGAAGGTGCCCATGAGCAGCTCGTCAAAGACGTAGGAGACTGATCGCGAGGGCGTGACGAGGTCGGCGTTGCGGACCATTCGCAGGTACTCGTCGCGCGAGCCGACGGGCCAGAAGCCGACGCCGGCGGCGAGGATGCGCTCCTGGAAGTAGGGATTGGCCGCGAGCACGACGTGATGGCCGCGGCGCTTGAGCGCGAGAGCGATGGCGACATATGGATGGATGTCGCCCGCGGTGCCGATGGAGGTGAGCAGGAGCATGGCGATTGAGCAAGGCGGCCGGAACGGGCGGGCGCGAGCGTGCGTTGAGCGGGTTCGACTGTACTCTGGCGCGGGGGCCGAGGTCGGCGCAGCGCGGCTCTCGACCCCTGTCGCGCGTCGCCTCTATCCTCCGGCATGATCCAACTGGGCGTGAACATTGATCACGTGGCGTCGGTGCGGAACGCGCGGTATCGAGGGCCCGGCGTGGGCGACGGCGAACCCGATCCGGTGCGCGCCGCGCACGAGGCGGAGCTGGGCGGGGCCGACGGGATCACCGTGCACCTGCGAGAGGATCGGCGGCACATTCAGGATCGCGACCTGGAACTGCTCGGTCGGCTGGCGAAGGTGAAGCTCAACCTGGAGATGGCGGCGACGGAGGAGATGATCGGCATCGCGATCCGGAGCAAGCCGCACACCGCGATGCTCGTTCCCGAGGGCCGGCAGGAGGTGACGACCGAGGGCGGCCTGGACGTCCGCGGCAACCTGGCGAAGCTGTCGGGCGACGTGAAGCGGCTGAAGGACGCGGGACTGATCGTGTCGGCGTTCATCGACCCGGATCGTGCGCAGGTGGATGCGTGCGTGAAGGCGGGGTTTGACGTGTGCGAGGTGCACACCGGTCCGTACGCGCACGCGTTTGCGACGTGCGGCGGAGACTTCCGGCGCAAGCCCTTGGCGGCGGAGCTGGACAAGGTGCGATCGGCGGGGGAGCACGTGCGCGCAAGCGGCCTGCGCTTCAACGCGGGGCACGCGCTGAACTACCACAACGTCACGCCGATCGCGGGGCTGATGGGCGTGAGCGAGCTGCACATCGGGCACGCGATCGTGAGCCGGGCGATCTACGTGGGCCTGCGCGAGGCCGTGCGGGAGATGAAGGCGCTCATGACCGGGGCGGCGGTGCGCCGGCGCGAGTAGCCGCGCGGCCAGACGGACAGGAGCACACCCATGGATCGGTCGTTGCACGAACAGTTGGCGGCGCTTCTTGGCTATGAGACGCGGTGCACGCCGCTGGTCGTCGCCAAGCTGCGCGAAGGGGAGACGCGCGTCCGCGAGAGCGGGCTGGCCTCGCTTGCGGCCCCTCTGGAGCGCGCGATGGCGATCTTCGCGCACATGCAGGCGGCAAAGCAGCTCTGGCTGAGCCGCGTGAGCACCCTCACCGGATTCCCCGACGGCGGCGTGTTCCCGAACTGGGACCTTGACCGGAGCGAACGCATCGCCATCGAGATGGACGAACTGTGGACGCGGTGGCTTGGCGGGCTCGGACACGATGAGCTGCACTCGATCGTGCGGTACACATCGACCGAGAATGTGACATACGAGTCCACGCGGGGCGAGATCCTCACCCACGTGGTGAATCACTCGTCATACCACCGGGGCCAGATCGCCGGCCTGCTTGCGCAAACCGGCACCAAGCCCGCGTCGACGGACTACATCACGCTCACGCGGAGGCGGGTCTGAAGCATGGGCAGAGTCGAGCCGGTCTCCTTCGAGAGTCGATCCGGAAGGCGGTTGGTGCTGCGCACTTGCGAGCCGGAGGATGCGGCCACGCTCGTCGAGGTGACGCGGGACTCGGATCGGACGGCGATGGAGTTCGGGGTGACGCTGCCGGCGGAGCGGGATCTGTCGATCGAGCGGCGGGCGGAGCTCATCCGGGAGCATCTTGCTGAGCCGGATTGGCTCGCCCTGGGCGCGTTCGAGCCCGGGAGCCAGGGTGCGGCGGCCGGGGCGATCCACTTCGCGACGCTGAAGTATCAGCGGCTTCGGCACGCCGGGACGATCGGCATCTCGGTGTGCTCATCGTGCCGAGACGAAGGAATCGGACGCGCGCTGATCGCGGTCGTGATCGGCTGGGCGCGTGCGCATCCGACGATCGAGCGCGTGGGGCTCAACGTGTTCGCAACCAACGCGCGGGCGATTCATCTGTACAGATCGCTCGGGTTCATCGACCAGTACGTGCAGCGGGGGTTTGTCAAGATGGGCCCGGGGGAGTATGTCGATGACATCCGGATGGAGCTTTGGGTGAAGGACCGGTCGAACCCGACCGCATGACGGGACGTGCGACTCGTGCGGGCCGATCTCACGCGCCAAGCTCGCGCTCGCAGAGCGCGATCGCGGGTTCGACGTGGTCGGCGATTCGGGCCATCGCGATCGACTGCGGGGGAAGGTCGCTCGGGTACCACCCGCCGAGCTCGCGCCGCAGATCGGGATCGACCGGCAGATTGCGCGAGGGCGTCAGCGCCAGGGCTCGCTGGGCGTCGGCGGAGAGCAGATAGTCCACGAGCGCGTGCGCGGCGTCGCCGGCGGGATTCCCGGCGATCCGCGCGACGGTGTTCGGAATGAGCACAAGGGTCGGCTCTGGGGGCGGGCGCTCGAAGCTGAGCTCGATGGGCCAGCCCTGCGCCTGACCTGCGAAGACGTCGTCGCTGTCGGTCAGCCCGATGTGCAGCTCGCCCGTGGCCACGGCCCGCGCCACCGCGGCGTTGCCATCCAGCAGGCGGACGTTGGCGGAGCGCAGGCCTCTGAGCCAGGCGACGAAGGCGGCCTCGCCACGGGTGGCGAGGGCCGCGGCCATGTGCCCGCGGGTCGTGCCGAACTGCGGCCGGGCGATCCCGACGCGACCGGCGAAGCGCGGATGGAGCAGATCATCGAGCGTGCGCGGCGCGTCTGCTTCGGGGACGATGCGGGTGTTTCGAACAAAGACCCGGGCCCGATCGCCGAAGGCGTACCACAGTGGCGTGGCGGAGTCGTCCTTGAGCACCGCGGGCCAGCCGCCCGGGAGTGAGGCCTCGGCGGCCGAGCTGCGATAGGGGGCGAACACGCCCGCGCGGGCAAGGCGGATGGTGCCCAGCGGCTCGCTGGACCACCAGACATCGGCTCTCGGGCGGGACTTCTCGGCGAGCAGGCGATTCACGAGTCCGGTGGTCTTGGTGGCTTCGGTGTCAAAGACCGGATCGACCTGCACGCCGACGCGCTCTTGAAAACGCCCGATGATCTGGATGGCGTACTCGGCGTCCGCGGAGCAGTAGAGCACCAGCCGCGCGGGTTTGGCGGAGCGCGTGCAGGCGGAGAGTGGTGCGAGAATCGGGGCGGCGAGTGCGAGCGCGCCTGAGGCGCAGAACACGCGACGCGAGACCACCCGGGGGGCGGCCACATTCGAAGGGGCCGATGGATCGGCGGTCACTTTCCGGCGTCCTGGGCTGGCTGTGCAGGCTTGGCGGGAGCGGCGGGCTTGGCGTCCTTGGCATCCTTGGCCGGCTTGCCGCCGGACTTGAGCGTGCCGAAGTAGTTCTTGATCGCCTCGTGGTACTCGCGCGGGATGGTGTTGTTCTCGATGGCCTCGGTGGCGTTCTGCTCGGCCTGCTCGATGGCGCGGACGATCTCAGCGCGGCTCTCGCCGCGGATGCTGTCACCCTCGACGAGTCGCCGGCTGACGATGGGGCCTTCGCCCATCTTGCCGATGGACTTGCGGGTTTCGGTGTCGAACGAGGACTTTTCGGACTGTGCGCTTCCGCCCTGTCCGAGGCCCGAGCCCCCGCGGCCTCCCTGGCCCATGTTCTGGCTCCAGCCCTCGGACCAGGTGGAGTTTCCCTCGCCCTGGCCCTGGCCGGCCATGCCATCGCCGGGCTCCTGACCTTCGCCAGCGCTCTCGCCGGGTTGGTCGCCGCCGTTCTCGCACTGACCGAGCTGGCCCATCTGGTTCTCGCACTCGCTCATGGCGGCCTCGGCGAGCTGCATCTCCTGGTTGAGCTGCTCCATCTGGCTCATCTGATCGGACATCTGCGAGGCGGCCTGGTTCATGGCCTGCTGGTCGCCGCTCTGGGCGGCCTCGGCCATCTGCGAGGCAGCCTGGCTGAGCGCGTCCATCGCGGATTGACTGGCGGCGGAGGACTGGGCCATCTCCTGGAGCTGCTGCTTCTGCTCCTGGGTCAGGTTCTGGGCCTGTTCCATGGCCTGCTGCAGGGCGGCCGGGTCGCCGGCCTTGGACGGATCGATGCCCGCCTCCTTCAGGGCCTTCTCGAGCGCCTCCTTGTTCTTGGCGAGCTCTTCGAGCTGCTTGGCCATGGAGTCGAGCTGCTCGGAGAGCTGCTGCTTCTGCTCGTCGCTAAGCGCCCCGGAGCCCATCTGCTCCCTGAGCTTCTCGACCTCCTCCTTGGCCTGCTGGAAGTTGCCCTTGGCCATGGCCTTGGAGAGCTCGCTCGCCTGGCCCGGCGGAGTGCGAAGCTGTTTGAGCTTGTTCTTGACGGCGTCGAGCTTCTGGCCCTTCTCGCCCTCGCGGAGCTGCTCGAGACGATCCTTGAGACTCGTCAGATTCTTGATCGCCTCGCGGCGCACATCCTCGGGCGTGCGCGGCGCGATCGGCTCGGGTTTCGGCGCCTCGACGGCGTCCTTGTCCAAACCGAGCTTCTCCACCATGTCCTCGACCTTCTTGGTCGCCTGGATCACCTCGGCCTTGGCCTCCACGATCTGGGCCTGGCGCGTCTCCTCGGCGAGCTTGCGGGCGTTCCAGCCCAGCACATCCAGCCGCGGCAGCGCCATCCAGAGCACCGCCAGCGCGAGCGCCAGCGTCAGCGGCACGGGCCAGAAGCGCGGAGCCGCGATAGGCACCGCCTGGCTGACGTTCACTCCTCGCGCCGTCCGAGTTGCCTGCTCGATCGCGGCGCGGGCCCAGGGGTCATCCTGCATGGGCGCGACGCTCAGCGCTGTCGAGAGCGACTCCTTCAGATTCGCCCCCTCGTCAACGCGCCGGGCCACGGCATCCTTGCTCGGACGAGCCACGATCGACCAGACCAGCCCGCCCAGCAGCGCCGCGCCCGCGGCGGAATACACGATCTCGCGCCAGGGCAGCGTCAGTCCAAAGACCTGCTGCACGATGCGCGTGAGCATGGCCAGAGCGAGGAGCGCGGCGGCCATGAACACCACGCCGCGGATGAAGTTCGCCAGACCCAGACGCCAGGAAGCCGCCGAAATGACGCGTTGAATCTCGTGCATTGTTCGGCCCTCCCGATCGGCCGCCCGGCATCCAGCCCCGCTCAAACCGGTCGTTCGAGGACGCATCAGGGTCCTAGAACCCGGGGTGATACCAGTGTATTCGGAGGTCAGACGCAGCCCGTTCGGAAAAATCTGCCGGAATCTGTTTGGCACGGGACTCCGGCCCCCGACCATCGCCAGAGCTCGCCCGGCCAAGAGCACGCCAGGCGGCCTGGACGAGTTCGTGGTCGCCATGGGTACGGGCTGGGG
>DHLW01000096.1:42489-52742 GCA_002405485.1 Phycisphaerales bacterium UBA4658 | reverse complement strand
CCCCCCCCCCCCCCCCCCCAAGCAGGTGCCGTACTGAGACCACATACAGTCCGGACGATGCCGGGCGGCCTGCACATTCCCCGATTGCAGACCTCGGCGGAGGTGGATGCGCTGTTTGCGAGTCAGCGCCGGGGTGATCCGATCGGGTATCGGGTGCACCTGTGGCTGACGCTCGCGGCGTGCACGATGCTGTGCGGCCCGACGATGGCGGTGGAACTCGCATGGGCGCCGGCGCTGATCTGCCTGGTTGTGCGCATGACCGGGCAGCATCCCATTCTCGAGCCGCTGGCGTTTGATCGCGTGATCTGGGTGACGCTGGCGGCGTGGGCGTGGGCGGGCGTGAGCATCGCGTGGACCAAGGGCACCTCGGCGACCTGGCTTCAGGACGTGCAGGGCGCACGCTTCCTGCCGGCGATGCTGATCGTGTGGTGCGTGCTGGATCGACGCTCGTGGATCATCGCGGCGATCCTCGCCGGGTCGCTCGTTGGGCTCTTGGCCCAGTGGCTGCATCTGATCGATGCGAGCACGGGCGGCGCGCTCGGGCTGCCGATCCAGCGGGCTCCGGGGCGCATCAGCGGATGGATGGACCCGGTCTCGGGGGGCTCGGTGCTGGTGGCGATGCTCGGGCTGTGGCTGGCGCCTGCGCTGTGGGGACGCGGATGGGGCGTGCGCGCCATCGGAGGACTCGGGAGCGCGCTGCCGCTTGTGGGCATTGGGCTCACGGGCACACGCGGGGCGTGGATCGCAGCGGCCGGCGTGTTGCCGATCGCCGCGGCGCTTGCCCTCTGGCAGGTGCGGCCGCGGCGCCGGGTGCTGGCGCCGATCGGGGTGGCGATGGCGGCAGGATTGATCGGCGTGGGCGTCGCATGGGCGAGTGCTGGAGAGCACGTGCGGGCCCGGCTGGAGGCGGCGCGCAACGATGTGCGCATGGCGATGAGCGATCGCAACTATGCGAGCGACACGGGCATGCGGCTGGCGATGTGGTCATGGGCCCTGGCCGCGGGGAAGGAGCACCCGGTGCTTGGGCTTGGCGGGGGGGGGTACCAGCCGTGGGTGCGCTCGCGCGGGCCGGAGGAGGCGCGAGCCCTTGGCGCTCCGGCCGACGCCGCCCCGATGGTGCATGCCCATGCGCACTCGTGGTACCTGCACGCGCTGGCAACGCTGGGCGTGCCCGGGCTGCTGCTGACGCTGGGCATGCTCGGCGCCGGCACGTGGTATGGGCTCATTGGCACACCTGGCGGGGGGGGTCAAGGCGGATGGGCATCGGCGCTCGAAGCCGGGCCGGCGCTTGCGCTCATCGGGCTCGGGCTTGCGGGGATGTTCGATGCGATCGCGATCAACCAGCAGACGGCGATCCTGCTGTGCGTGCTGCTTGGGCTCTGCGCACAGCGGCGCCCAAGGGGAACGGGGGCCGCAACATGAAGATCGTGGTCATCTGTGGGCGGGCGGCGAGGCAGCCGTGGACGTCCGGAGGGCTGGTCGCGCGGGTCTGCCGAGAGCTCGCGCGGCGCGGGCATGAGGTGCATCTGCGTGCGCAGAGCGTGGACGACGGCGAGGCGTTCACCACCTCGTGCGCGAGCGTGCGGGCCTTTGGCTCGTTCGATCAGACGGCAACCGACTGGCCGATGGGCTTTGCGGCGTGGGCCCGGCGGCAGGTGCGCGGCGTGGATCGGGACGCGAGCGTGTCCTTCTCCAGGGTGGTCTCGGGCGAGGTGTGGATGCCGCTTGAGCCCAGCGGGTCGGCATGGATGAGCCGCACGGTCGGAACGCTCGGGCTCAAATCCAGGGCGATCGCGCTGCTCCGACATCACGGCTTTGCTCGGGCATGGGCGAGCGACCTGCTGCGCGTCTTCCCCGACGGGCCCAGGATCCGGCGCGTGGTGGCGATCGGCGCACAGTCGGCGGGCGAGGCGTCGCGGCTGCTGCACAAGGCCCGCGGCGTTGGCGAGCGGGTCGTCAAGATCGACGCGTTCAGCACGATCGACCCGCCGACGACCGACGTCCGCGCGGCGCTGAGGACCAGCACGCGGGCTCTGTTGAACATCGATCATGGTCGCGTGGCGCTCGCCGTGCTGGCGCCGCTTCCGGTCGGCGGGCGGCTGGACACGCTGCTGGGCGCGGCGGCGGAGCTGCAGGCACGAGACCGGACCAGGGCGCCGACGATGATCGTGGTGGCCAAAGACTGCGTGGCGATGCACGGGCGCGTGGTGCGATGCGGCGCGGAGCGCGTGTGCCGCATCGTTCCGCTGACGGCCCGGCTGGATGCGGTGCTCTCGAGCGTGGACGGGCTGGTGCTGCCGGCCAAGTGCGATCGCGGGGTGTTCGAGTCCGGGGGCCTGTCGCGCGGGGCCGCGGACGCGCTGCGCATGGGGCTGCCCATTCTGGCCGCGGGCGGGGCGTCGGGATATGAGCTTGCCCGCTGGCGGAGCCCGAGCCAGGATTCGCCGGGCGCGGTGGTCGACGTGCCGAGCGTGGACGCGTGGATCCGTGCCCTCAAGCTCGTGCTCGATCCGGCGTGGCGAGATCGGGCCTCGCGGGCGGCAGGGGAACTGGGCAAGGACCTTGGGTTTGACCGGTTTGCCGACGATCTTGCGGGAGTGATCGAGGCGGCGGCGGGCGAGCGGCGGAGCGATCCGGAAGACGAGGGGTCGACGTGGGACGCCCTTTTGCCGACGGGATGATGGCGACGTGATCGCCTCTGACGCGCCCCTATCCTTGCCTCGAAGCGCGTGCCGCGCCGTTTTCGCAGATTGACTGTTCACTTTGTCGCCCGGTGCCCATGAGCCAGACGATTTCCGTGCCTGCAACGAACGCCCACCACGCCGCGTCGGCGCGGCCTGGAGACCATGACGAGCGGCTGCCGCTGCGGGCCGCGAGCGCCCTTGCGGAAGCGACGCGGTCGCTTCTTGGCAAGCTGCGGGAGGATCGGGCTCCGGAATCGGCGCCCGGCTCGCGGCACTGGTGCGCCGAGCTGGAGGGGGACTCGATCCTCTCCAGCGAGTATCTGCTCATGAAGTTCATCCTGGGGCAGGAGCACGACGAGGACGTGTTCGGCGAGCGGCTGCCGACGCGTGGCGAGACGCTTCCAACGCGGCCCGGGCGTCGCACGTTCGAGCGGATCGCCAATCACCTGCGGCTGGTGCAGCGCGAGGACGGGTCGTGGGGGCAGTATCCGGGCTCAGCGCCGGACATCAGCGGGTGCGTGAAGGCGTATCTCGCGCTCAAGGCGATGGGCGATGACGTGAACGCCCCGCACATGCGCAAGGCCCGCGAGCGGATCATCGCGCTTGGCGGTGCGGAGAAGTGCAACACCTTCAGCACCTTCTATCTCGCGTGCATGGGGTGCGTGGACTGGGACGCGTGCCCGGCGATCCCGCCGGAGATCGTGTTCCTCCCGCGGTGGTTCCCGTTTCACATGGACAAGGTCTCGGCGTGGACGCGGACGATGATCCTGCCGCTGGCGATCTGCTCGGCGCTGCGCCCGGCACGCCAGGTGCGCGACCCGCGCGGCAATCCGGTGAACATCGACGAGCTGTTCGTCAACCCGAAGTACAAGCGGCAGCTTGCCAAGCCCTGGCAGCACGATGAGCCGGTGTGCTGGAAGAACTTCTTCCTGCTCTGCGATCGGCTGCTGAAGGTCGTGCAGCATCTGAAGCTCTCGCCGATGCGCTCCTCGGCGATCAAGGCGGCGGAGGCGTGGATCGTCGATCGGGTGCGTCCGGAGACGACCGAGGGGCTCGGAGCGATCTTCCCGCCGATGGTGTATCTGCAGGTCGCGTTCCAGGCCCTTGGGTATCCGCGGACGCACCCGATCATCCAGAAGGCCGAGCGCGATCTGGATGACTTCATGCTGGATGAACCCAACGACGACCCTCGGCTGGATCACGTGCGCCTGCAGCCGTGCTTCAGCCCGGTGTGGGACACGGGCATTGCGCTGTACGCGCTCACCGAGGCGGGATTGACCGCCGAGAAGAGCGGCGAGATCGCGAGCGTCTGCGACTGGCTCATCGCCCGCCAGGTGAAGATGACCGGCGACTGGGTGCGCAACCTGCGGCCGGAAGACCGGCACATCCGCCTGGGGGCCGAGGCCGCGGCGTGGGCCTTTGAGTATCACAACGACTGGTACCCCGACATCGACGACACGGCGATGATCGCCAAGGCGCTCATGCGGGCCGGCGATCGGCGGGGCGAGACGATCAATCGCGAGACCGCGGCCAAGGCGTTCCGCTGGATCGTGGCGATGCAGAACGACGACGGCGGATGGGCCGCATTCGACAAGACCACGCACCGCGAGTGGATGGAGGCGATCCCCTTCGCCGACCACAACGCCATGCAGGACCCGAGCTGCGCCGACATCACCGGGCGCACGATCGAGTCGCTGGTGACGTGCGGCATGGCGGCGGATCACCCGGCGATCGTGAACGCCGTGCGCTACCTGCTGAACAAGCAGGAACCCGAGGGGTGCTGGTGGGGCCGCTGGGGCAACAACTACATCTATGGCACGTGGCAGGCCCTGGGCGGGCTGACATATGCCGGGCTGCCCAAGGACCATCCGGCGATCCGGCGGGCGATCGCGTGGATCAAGAGCGTGCAGAATCCCGACGGGGGCTTTGGTGAGACGGCCGACAGCTATCTGGACCGCACGCTCATGGGCAAGGGCCCGAGCACCGCGAGCCAGACGGCGTGGGGGCTGGCCTGCCTGCTCTACGCGTGTGAAACGACGGATCCCGCGGTGATCCGGGCGGTGCGCTGGCTGTGCGATCACCAGCTCTACGAGGACAAGCCGCCATTCACCCCCGCCTGCTGCACGGGCGTGGAGACCTTTGATCCCGGGACCGACGAGCACGCGGCCACGGACTTTGTCTCCGACAAGGCCGGCAGCTGGAGCGAGCACTTCTTCACCGGCACGGGTTTTCCCAAGGTGTTCTATCTGCGGTACAACATGTATCGCCACTACTTCCCGGTGATGTCGCTGGCGCGGTACGTGAACATGGCCTCCGGCAAGCCGACGGGCCCGGGCTAGGGCGTACACTCCCGCCCCATGGCCATCCTCATCAACGCCTCCACCAAGGTCATCTGTCAGGGCATCACCGGCTCCTTCGGCGGAGCACACACCAAGGGCTGTGCGCTCTATGGCACCCAACTCGTCGGGGGCGTGACCCCCGGCAAGGGCGGACAGTTCTTTGAGGTCGATGCCGAGTGCAAGATCCCCATCTTCGACACCGTCGATCAGGTGGTGCGCCAGACGGGGGCCGAGGCGACGATGATCTTCGTCCCGCCGCCGTTTGCCGCCGACGCGATCCTCGAGGCGGCCGACGCCGGCATCCGCGTGATCTGCTGCATCACCGAGGGCATCCCGGTGAACGACATGGTCAAGACCCGCGCGGTGCTGGACGAGATGAACGCCGCTCGGCCTGCGGACAAGAAGATCACGCTCGTCGGCCCCAACTGCCCGGGCGTCATCACCCCCGGCAAGAAGACCGGCGCGGGCGACAAGAGCAGCAGCGTCTACACCTCCGCCAAGCTCGGCGGGGGCGGGTGCAAGATCGGGATCATGCCCGGGTACATCCACACCCACGTGAGCGAGGCCAAGACCGGCAAGAGCGTCGGCATCGTCAGCCGAAGCGGCACGCTGACGTATGAAGCCGTCTGGCAGACCTCGCGGCTTGGACTTGCACAGAGCACGTGCGTCGGGATCGGGGGCGATCCGGTGCGCGGGATGAGCCACATCGACGTCATCGAGCTGTTTGAGAAAGACCCGGAGACGCACGGCATCCTGATGATCGGCGAGATCGGCGGCACCGACGAGATCAAGGCCGCGGAGTATGTGCAGAAGCACGTCAAGAAGCCCGTCGCCGCGTTTATCGCCGGCCGAACCGCGCCGCCCGGCAAGCGGATGGGCCACGCCGGGGCGATCATCGGCGGGGCCGACGACACCGCCGACGCGAAGATCAGCGCTCTGCAGAAGGCGGGGGCAAAGGTGGCGCTCAGCCCGGCGGATATGGGGAAGATGATGGCGGAGGCGATGAAGATCGTTTGACGCGTCTCGCTCGTGAGATGATCACCGAGAACAGCGTTGTCAGGACGATGAGTACGGCGAGGCCGATCAGCACTGCCGCGCCAAGCGTCAAGACCTCGGTTGTGCGCAATGGCAAGCTGCCGGGCGGACCTGGCCTCCATCGGCTCCAGACGCCACCGGAAAGCCGATCCACGCACGCGTCGAAGAACACCATCGCGACGAAACTGAGCGCCGGCGAGAGCATGCCGACGAGTACCCGGCCCACGATCGGTGCTCGTGACTTGAATGCGAACCAGAGCGCGGCGTGAGCCGCGAGCACCAGCATGGCCGCGGCCCAAGGCATGAAGACCGCGAGCAAGGCCTGCGCAACGAGCCAGCCGAGACAGCCGCCCTGCCGAGGCAAAGGCGACTGCTTTTCCATGCGATGCCACGCGATGTTCGCGAGCACGGAGAGGTGCATCAGAACGACCCCGAAGAAGAGGTCGCGCAGCACGCCGTTCACAGGCCTGCCGAGTTCCTCAAAGACAAAGATCGCTCCGATGGCGAATGTGATCACGGAGAGAACCGCCGGGAGTGCCGCGGGGTCAACGCGTGCAGCCTGTCGCGCTTCGTGGGCCTGGATGAGCCCGGCGTGCCTGAACCGCTCGCCACACTCCGGACACGCCCCATCCGCAAGCCCAGTCAGCTCATACCCACACGCCAAACACTGCGGCACAAACACCGCCGCATCATCCGCGGCCGACTTCGCGCGATCGTGTTCAGCCCGCACTTCCACGTTGGCTTGTGCGCCGTCCATCTGAGAGCGGTTGCGGAAACTCGAGCGCCGGGTCTCATCTTGAACGGTTTGCGTGGCGTGCAACCGTTCACACTCGGCAATCTGCGCACTCTCGCCCAAAGAACTTCTCAGCGGACATGCGAACCTGTCGATATCTGTCTGCGTATCCCTTGACAGACCGACATTTGCTGCTAGGTTTGCTTCCGATGACGACTCGCACCTCCCAACTCCACCAGCTCACGCGTCGTACGGCGACGTGTGGTGTTGTTGGCCAGGTCGCGGTCTGGCAGAAACTCTGCCAGTCGACGCGCCAGTGCATGGATCTTGTGATTCATGCCGTCCCGGGCGGTGCGAGCGTCGGTGAGGTCCGAACCTAAAGGACCCCACAAAACGCAGGCGTAAAAGCCACGCACCACCGCCCGGGCAACCGACGGTGGTGTTTGTCTTTTCGGCCTGCGTGCAATCTGACGGTTTGAAGAACGCCCAATGTCCGCGGCGGCGCGGTGGCTGTCTCCTTGTTCGAAGCGTCCTTGAGTTTGCCGATCCGCATGTGAAAGTGAGATCCCCATGACCGATCGATTCCCGACATCCCGCCCCGTGGTTCTCAGCTTCAACGCCTCGATCCTCACGCACGAGGCCGAGATGCAGACCGTGGTCGCCGAGGTTCGCCGATTCGTGCTGCTCGGGCGTCCGCTGCTCGTACTGGTCGGCGCGCTCTGGGGCGTGAACAGGCGGCTGACCGAATCCGCCACCAAGCTCTCCTCCCATCCTGATGATCCGGCGATGGCCCGCCTGCTGAACACCGGTGATCAGGCCAGCGCCGCCCTGCTCAGTCTGGCGCTCTCGGAGAACGGCATCGACCACGCGCTCGCAGATGCGCGATCGATCCGGCTCGTCGCGCAGGGCTCGGCAACCAGCGCCGAGCCCGCCAGCGTCGATGCCGGCGCGCTCGCCGGATTGCTCGATCGTCGGCGGGTCGTGGTGCTCGCCGGATCGGAAGCCGTCGATCCGCGCGGGCAGAGCGTCTCCCTCGGGAGGGATGGGGCGGATGTCGCCGCGGCGTTCATCGCCGCACAGATCGACGCCGACGCTCGATTCGTGCGCGACACCGACGGCATACCCGAGCCGGCCGACGCACGATCGGCAACCGGTCGCCGGGCGCGGGTGTATCGGTCCCTGGCGTGGACTCTGGCGCCGAGCGTCGCTTCGAGCGTGGTGTCGCCCCGGGCCCTGAGATATGCGGCCCGGGTCGGGCTGTCGCTGCGGGTGGTTGCGCCGGGGTCGGATCGGGGCACGCTCATCTCGGGGACGACCGAACTGGACCAGTTGCGTGTCACGCCGGCGCGTGCGATCTCAGACGCCGCAAGCGCCGTGGCGTGATGTCCGTGGGGCGACGGGTTGCCGGGCGGGCGCAGAGGAATCAGTCGGGCGCCCGCCCGGCACGCAACTGGCTGTCCGATCCGGGCTGATGGCGAGCCCCCGCGCCGGAACGCTTGTCACGAGCGTCAATGGCGCCCGCCCGGGTGATGGACCCAGCGCCGAACTTCCGCGCGATGCGGTCGGTCAGCGCGTCGATCCTGGTGGGCGTGCTGGGGATGGGTGACTCGTCGAAGAGTCCCGGCTGCGCGGGATGCGACAGCTCCTCCAGCCGCACGCCCAGCAACCGCAACGGCACGGTGCGTCCGCCCATGAACGCGTCCAGCAGTCCGGACGCCGCGTCGCGGAGCGTCGCGGTGCTTGAGGTGGGTTCGGCGAGCACCCGTGATCGCGAGAAGGTCGTGAAGTTCGGCAGCCGGATCTTGAGGGCGACGCGCCGGCACACCAGGGCCTCCTCGCGGAGGGCGCGCGCCGCATGCTCGACTTCGGCGGCGAGCACGGCCCGCAGCCGAGCCGCGTCGGCGATGTCCTCGCCGAACGTGCGCTCGCGGCCGATGGACCGGGCGGCGTGCTGTGTGCGGACGATGCGCGGATCTTCGCCGACGGCGAGCCGGCGCCAATGCTCGGCCGACGCCCCGAATCGCCGCGAGAGCTCACCGACATCAAACACCAGCAGGTCCGCCACGGTGCGAACGCCGAGCTCTTCGAGCTTTGCCGACGACACCCTGCCGACGCCCATGAGCACGCTGACGGGAAGCGGGGCGAGGATGCGTGCGGCGTCCTCGGGTGGGATCGCACACAACCCGTCGGGCTTGCGCAGATCGCTGGCGATTTTGGCCAGGAACTTGTTCGCGGCCAGTCCGACCGACGCGGCGAGACCGGTCTGCTCCCGGATCGCCGCCTTGATGCCTCGTGCCGCCTCAAGAGCGCGTGTGGGGGAGTGATTCCAGTGTGCGACCCGGGTCAGGTCGACGAAGGCCTCGTCGATGCTGATGGGCTCGATGTCCGGGCTGAACCGCTCGAGCACGTCGCGGACCTGTCTGGAGACGCTCGCGTACCGCGGGATGCGCACCGGGACGACGGCCGCATGCGGACACAGCCGAAGCGCCTGAGCCATGGGCATGGCGCTTCGGCAGCCAAACGTCCGGGCTTCATAGCTCGCCGTAGTCACCACGCCGCGTTTGCCGCGTCCGCCAACGAGCACGGGTCGGCCTCGGAGGGACGGATCGTCAAGCTGCTCGATGGCCGCGTAGAACGCGTCCATGTCCACATGCAGGATGAGCCGCGGCCAGGCGTCCACGCGGGAATTGTTGGCGCGGGCGCGTGAGCGCGGCACGCCGGAAGCACACCGCCCGGGCAGGTGTCGTGCCCGGGCGGTGAAAGAGGTGCAAACCCTCTTGGTGTGTCGTGATGTGGGTGCCTCCGGCGCGTGCCGGAGCATGGCGGCTCAGACGCTGCGGCTGGACACATCGGGCATCGGCAGCCGGCTTGACCCGCCCTGGGGCGCGCCCGGCTGACCCGGAGCCGGCGCCGCAGCCGGGGGAGGAGTCGGCACGGCTTGGCGCTGCTCCATCATCGTCTTGATCATCTCCTCGAGCTTCCGCATGCGCTCGGTCATCTGGCGGTCCATCTCGCTGGTGAACTGGCCGGCCTTCTGGGACTGGACCGCGGCGAGCTCTTCCAGCCGCTTCTGCAGCTCGATGAACTGCTCCCCGCCGTAGAACACCATCGGGTCCTTCTGCCCGCCCGTGCTCCCCACGATGACGCGCCCGGGCCCGGAGAAGACGTTCACATTCGGGCTGGTGGTCAGCCCTTCCACGCCGCGACCGGCCTCGACAGCGGCGATCCGCGCCTTGTCGAGCTTCTCGCGATCGTACTTCTCCGGCGTGACGCTCACGGTCTTCCGCTCGCCCCGGTGGATGATCTCCAGTGAAACCGACTTGCCCGCGTCGGTGTCGCGCAGGGCCTCGCGCACGGCCTCCGGCCCGGCCGGCGACTTGCCGTTCACCGAAACGATGATGTCGTACGGCTTCAGCCCGGCGACAGCCGCGGGCAGCCCCTCATAGACCGCCGCGATGAGCG
>DHLW01000096.1:4776-42280 GCA_002405485.1 Phycisphaerales bacterium UBA4658 | reverse complement strand
TCCATCGGCATGGTCTGCATGTTCGGCAAGCCCCACGCCGACGCCCCGCCACGACCCCACGCCTGTCCGAACGGGCTCATCGGAGCGATCGCGGTCGCCAGCGGAGTCCCGCCCATCGTGAACTGGTCGAACACGACATCGCCCTTGTCATCGGTGACGATGACGCGGTTGCCGACGCGGCGGATGCGGTCCTTGGGAACGTCCTTGCCGTCGATCTGCGCGGTGATCTCGTCACCCTTGCCGGTGACCGTCACCGTCTTGCCGTTGTCCTCGGTGGTGACCGTCCACGTCGAACTCACGTTCACGGTCGGCTGGGCGGCGCGGGCGAAGATCGCCGCCCGCGGGGCGCGCTCGGCCTTTGGCGCAGCCGGCGGCTCCGGCGTCGCGGGCGCTGCGCTCTGTCCGTGAGCCAGCCCAGCGACGGCCAGCGTCAGAAGTCCAAGCCCAATCCGCGTGCTCGAGAGTTGCGTGAACATGTGTCGTGCTCCATTCCAAGTCCCGGGCTTGCCGCGCCGGGCCGATGCGTCCGCCGAGGTCCTTGCCCGGGCCGCTTATCGAGGTCACTCGATCGATGCCGGCGCCCTTGGCGTGCTGACGCGGACGGGCATCACGCGTCCGTTCTCATCCTGGGCGAATCCCACGAGGTCGTTCACGCGGGCCCGCTCGACGATCTGTCTGACATAGACGACTTCGTACCCGTTTCCCGTCGCCTCCGGTCGAGATTCCATGAGCCAGAGCTGGGGAACTTCGCCCACCACCCGGCCCGCCTTGGTGCCCTTGTCCAGGTACAACTGATACGCGTCGTCGGGTGTGGCGACGCGCTCGTAGCCCGCGGGGATCAGCCCAGCCGTGTTCGTGGCCGGCGCGCGAACCTGCAGAAGGCCGTGCGTCGAGCCGATCCATGCCAGCGCCAGCATCGCCGCCACCGCCCATCCGCCGAGGTTGCCAAGCGTCCGCCAGCCGATGGTTCGGGTCTCGCCGCGACCGAAGAACGTCGCCGCCGCGTCGCGCGTCGGAAGGTCCACGCGATCGGCGGCGTGCAGCGCCACGCCGACCGCCAGGGCCATCGATTGCTTGTCGCGCTGCAGCCGCGCCAGATGCTCCCAGGCCTGCGGGGAGCGCTCCGCGAGTGCGGAAAACGCGACCCAGTCCTCGCGCGAGCCCTCGCCGTCGGCGATCCGACTGGCCAGAAGGTCAACGTTCGTCGTGTCCATGTTCATGATCCACTCCTCATGCGCGAGACCACCGGCAGGTCATGGCGAGCCGCCCCCTCCGCTTCCTCCCCGTCATCGGTCCGGGGCGAGAGCCCCGCACGCTCGGCCCGCTCCCGCAGCATCCGTCGGCCGCGGGCAATCCGCGTCTCGATCGTCGTGTCGGGAAGGCCCATCACCTCGCCGATCTGCTTGTAGCTCATGTCGTGAACGCACTTGAGCAGCAGCGGCTCGCGATATCCGTCCGGAAGCTCGGCGCACAACTCCATCAGCCGTCGACCCTCGGCCAGCGCCGGGGATCGATCCACGAGTGCGGCCTTGTCGCTCTCGCCTCGGAACCCCACGAGCTTCAGCCATCCGCCCTTGCGGACCTGTGTCCGCCGAGCCGCCGTCTTGGCGACGCTGATCGCCACCGCCCGCAGCCACGGCTTGAACGCGCCCTCTTCCCGCAGGCCCGAGACCTTGGCCACCACGGTCATGGCCACCTCTTGAAGCAGATCGTCGACTTCCGCCTCCTTGGGCATGTGGGCCAGCAACACCGCCGCGACCCAGCGCCGGTGACGGTGCCACAGCTCCCGCAGCGACGCGTCGTCGCCCCGGATCGCTTCACCGATCAGACGTTGTTCGTCCCCGAGGCTCGCGGCCTCGGCAGAACCCGTCAGCTCAGCCACAGTGCACCTCTTCCACTTCAACAGGACGCGCGACGGTCGGTTTCCCGTCATCGGCGTGCGGCCAAAGGCCGCCGCACGAACAGCCCCCGACTGATGCCCGACCCCCATGCGCCCGATATTCACCCTGCCAGAGGACGAACGCGGAGTACCCTCAGGGGTTGTCGTCGGCTTTCAGCCGACATAGGTCCACAGCGTCTGCCATACGTCCGGCAGACTGACCTCGCCGGTCCGAGAACCCCATGCCCGACGATCGCACCGACAAGCCCATGCCTCTGGGCAACCACCTTGAGGAGCTCCGGCGACGGCTCATTCTGTCCCTGCTCGGGCTGCTGCCTGTGTTCATCCTGGGCCTGATCTATGGCAACAAGATCATGTTCATCCTCGTGCGCCCACTCATGGACGCACTCGGACACGAGCACGTCAGCGGTTCGATGATGACCACCAACCCCATCGAGGGGTTCATGGCCTATCTCAAGATTGCCGCCCTGCTGGCATTGGTCGTGGGGGCGCCGTGGGCGGTGATCCAGCTCTGGATGTTCGTCGCGCCCGGACTCTATCAGCGCGAGAAGCGGTTCGCGTATCTGCTGGGGCCGATGAGCGTCGTGCTGAGTGCGGCGGGCGTGCTGTTCATGTACTACCTCATGCTCCCCTTCGCGCTGTTCTTCTTCGTGCACTTCAACGCCGCGCTCATCACCCGACCGCCCACGCCGATTGTCGAGCGGGCTCCGGAACTGGCTCTGCCGACGATCCCGCACTTCCGGGGCGACCCCAAGGACCCGAAGGTCGGGGAGTTCTGGCTGAACACCGAGCGCAACGCCATCCGCTTCGCGGCGCCCGATCCGCGGGCGATCAAGAAGGGCCTCACCCCCGACGGCAAGGCGGAGATCGAGCAGCCCAGCGAGACGCGCAAGTTCATCGCATGGTTCATGGGCCTGCCTGCGCCCAGACCCGTTGATCCGGACGTCCCCGTCATCCTCAGCATCCCGCTGCAAACCGATTCGTTCGTGGCCCAACAGTACAAGATCAACGAGTATGTCTCGCTCGTGCTCTGGTTTGCCCTCGCGTTCGCGCTCACGTTCCAGACACCGGTCGTGGTGCTCCTCCTTGGATGGGCCGGCATCGTCGACGTGCCGATGCTGCGGAAGTATCGCAGATATGTCATCTTCATCTGCTTTGCCATCGCCGCCGTCACCACGCCGCCGGATGCCATCAGCATGCTCTCGCTCGCGATCCCGATGTACGCGCTGTTCGAGCTGGGTGTGGTGATCCTGCGGCTGCTCCCGGCACGCCGAGTCGCGGGCGTCGACACCAAGACCCGCGAGGGCGACGACGACTCCACCCGGCTCTCCGACGACCAGTGAACAGCTCCGACACCCCAACCCCCACCCCGACCTCCGTCGACCTCGAGATGATGGCCCGGGCCCTCGTCCTGGCCCGCCAGGCCGCCGACGTCGGGGAAGTTCCCGTCGGGGCCGTGGTCTATGAAACCGCCACCGGCCGAGTGCTCGGCGAGGGGTTCAATCTTCGCCACACCCGCAAGGACCCCACCCTGCACGCCGAGCTCATCGCGATCCGGCAGGCCGCCCAGATCCTCGGCGACTGGCGGCTGAACGACTGCACCCTCGTCGTCACGCTCGAACCCTGCCCCATGTGCGCCGGCCTCATCGTCAACGCCCGCCTGGGTCGACTCGTCTTCGGCTGCCCGGACCCGAAGGCCGGCGCGTGCGGCTCACTCATGAGCATCACCACCGACGCCCGGCTCAACCATCGCGTCACGCCCATCGCCGGCGTCATGAGCGATGACTGCGCCGAGCTGCTCCGCGCATTCTTCCGAAGCAAACGCGCGTAACGTGCTCGCGTGCCAGAACTGCCCGAGGTCGAATCCGTCCGACGATCGCTCCTGCCGCACGTGCTCGGCAGACGCGTGCGATCGTGCGAGCTCCTGCGCCGGGATGTCCTGGTCGCTCCCGGCGATCCCGTCGGGGGCTTTGGCCGGGTGGGGTTGCGCCCGCGCCCCGCTCCCGCCGAGGTCTCCGACCATGACCTGCTCGTCGGCGGAACGATCACCGATGTCCTTCGCCACGGCAAGCAGCTTGCGTTGATCGCCCAGGACCCCGGTTCGAGCGATTCCTTCGTGCTGGGTGTGCAGCTCGGCATGACCGGACACCTGCACGCAACCGACAGCCCCGCCCTCGGACCGCACACCCACGCGCGATGGACTCTGCACTCCGGTGGGTACATCCTGTTTGACGATCCTCGTCGCTTCGGCGGGCTGCGCGTGTTTCGCTCGCTCGCCGATCTGCGTCGGCATTGGGCCACGCTCGGCCCCGACGCTCTTGAGATCTCCGGCTTGCAGCTCGCGGACGCTGTCCGAGGGTCCGCACGGACCATCAAGGCCGCACTCCTTGATCAGGGGGTGCTCGCCGGCGTCGGCAACATCTACGCCGACGAAGCTCTCTTTCTGGCCGGGATCCGACCGACCACGCGATGTCGTCGGCTGACGATCGGGGATTGCGATCGTGTCGCGGAGCGGATTCGCACTGTCCTCGCCGCCGCCGTCAACGCCGGAGGATCCACCCTCCGCGACTATGTCGATGCCAACGGCCAACCCGGACGGTATCAGGACGATCACCTGGTCTACGGCCGCGGAGGCCAGCCCTGCGTTCGATGCCGGTCCACGCTCAAGGAGCGATCGGTGGCACAACGCACCACCGTGTGGTGCCCGGCATGCCAGCGATGACCCTCACACTCAGATTTCGAGAGATCGCGGACCTGTTTTCCACAGTCTGTACACGCTCCGCATGAGCAGCATCACTCCGGACTTCAAGGTCCAAGAGTCGATCCATTCGGCTGGAAGCTTCTATCAAAACAAAGAGAGAACTCCAGTGGTAGTCGAATTCAGTCCTGACGGCTTGGGGGCAAGTGCTGACGCCAACGCGGAAGTGCTTATTTGACAGAGAGTTACGCACACTCTGAGCACGTGCGTGATCTGTCGGTTGGCTGTCGTCCATGAGCGGCTCGTGTGCACCCGGACAGGATCCGACAGGCCATCCCCGGACAAGCGTCAGCAGTCGACGCGCGCCAGCGCCGGTGATCGCGTGTCTACGCACGGATTCTCCACACGAGAAACGACAGCTCCATGTGGCACGACCGATGACATGCACAGGGCAGGAGCGGCGCAACTGACAGCAACTGACGCGACACAAGCGACACCCTGTCGGCTTGCGTGGACGGCTCTTGCTTGGACGGTTCAGGCGATCTCGTTCTTGATCTGTGATTCCAGGGAGACCACGACATGGGCGAAGTCGCTGTCGAGTTCGCGGCGTTCTTCGACTGTGCGCACCGCGTGCATGACGGTTGTGTGGTCGCGCCCGCCGAAGTACCCCCCGATCTCCTCCAGCGAGTACCGGGTGTGCCGACGGGCGAGGTACATGCACACCTGCCGAGGAAGTGCGATGGAGCGTTGCCGACGCTTGCTCTGGAGGTCGGTGATCTTGACCCCATAGAAGTCGGTGACAGCGGCGATGATGGTCTGGATCTGCACCTGCTTGTCGGTCTTGGGCGGGGGTTCGCCCAGGGCGCTCGTGGCCAGGCCCATGTCGACCGGGCGCTGCTCCACACTGGCGAGGACCTGCAGCTTGGTGATGACGCCTTCGAGTTCGCGGATGTTCGAGTCGATCTTGCCCGCGACATAGCAGGCCACATCATCGGGGAGGGTCATTCCCCGGATTCTCGCCTTGTTCTTGAGGATCGCGACGCGGGTCTCGTAGCAGGGGGGCTCGACCTTGGTGACCAACCCCCACTTGAAGCGGCTTACCAGCCGCTCCTCCAAATCGGGGATTTCCTCCGGCGCGGCGTCGGAGGAGAGCACGATCTGCTTGTGGGCCTGGTAAAGACTGTTGAAGGTGTGAAAGAACTCTTCCTGCGTTCTTTCCCTCTTGGCCAGGAAGTGGATGTCGTCGATGACGAGCAAGTCGACGTCACGGAAGCGGTGACGGAACGCCGACATCTCCCCGGCCTGCACGGCGTCCATGAACTGGGTCATGAAGCCCTCGCAGGAGGTGTAGTAGATCCTGGTCTGGGGCTGGAACTCCTTGATCTTCAGGCAGATCGCCTGCAGCAGATGGGTCTTGCCCAGGCCCACGCCCCCGTGGACGAAGAAGGGGTTGTACGCCCTGCCCGGAGAGTTCCCCACCGCGACCGCCGCGGCGTGCGCGAGACGATTGCTGGGCCCGACCACGAAGTGATCGAAGCTGTAATCAGGGTTGATGACCAGCGAATCCGTATCCGGACGGGTCGGCGTGCTCGTGAGGGCCCAGACCGGAGCCGCGGGGCTGGGCGTGGCGGCGGCGCCGGCACCACGGGCGGCGCGCTCGAGCGCGGGATGCACACCATTGCTCGTGGCATGCTGCGGTTCGAGCACCGAGGGCTTGATCTCAGCGCCGTGCCCATCGGCCCGTCTCGGAGGAACCCTTGGAAGCGGATCATCCGGGCCGAGGAAGAGCACCGAGAGCAGCATCTTGCTCACCGTGCGTGCGGCGTCGTTGAAGGCATCGAGACACTGCCGCTGCAGGTAATCCCTATGGATGGTGGTGAGCGTGCGCAGACGCACAACGCCGCCGTCGATACCGATGGGCTCGATCTCCTCGAACCACTGACGGCAGAGCGCGGGATACTGCGTCTTGAGGTGAGCGAGCATGCCCGCCCAGAGTTGCCGATCCTGTCCCATCATCGCGAGCACGGCTCCGAAGAGTGTCTGAGCGAACGCATGCTCTGAACTGCGAGTGTCTTCGTCGGGCAAGTCGCACCAGACGCGGGCACGCGCGCTTCTCCTCCCAAGGGCTCAACGCTAATCGTTTCTGCGCGTTTGTCAACCGGAAAAAGCGGAAAGCGCGACGATGCCGCGCGCGTCCCTCACGGGCAGCAAACAGATGCGCGTTGAACAATTTCAGCGCGAAGTCCGCGGCTGCGTGTTGACGCGCGTGCGCGGCGCGCTTAGGCGCGTGTGGTTGCGCCGGGCTCGCGTGCGTGAGGTCAGCGCGGGTTGTGAAGAAGTCAGATGGTGGCGCGATCAATCATCGTCGATGCGTGAGGGCCGGCGCGCGTTGCCGCCGCCCGGACCGCCGCCGCCGCCCATGCCGCCCGGGCGCGGGCCGCCGGGGCGACCCCCGCCGAACTGTCCGCCACCGGGTCGGGGCGAGAACGATCGACCGCCACCGCCGCCACCACCACCGCCGCCGGGGCGCGGGCCGCGATGACCACCACCGCCGAAGCCGCCGGGAGCGCCCGGACCGGTCTTGTTGAGTGCGCTCGGGGGGAGCTGTCCGTTCTCGACGAGCTGTTTCTCGTAGCGTTCCTTGTTGAACTTGTGGTCCATCAGGAACTCGATCTTCTTGTTGAGCGTTGAGCCGGCGAGATCGAGCATGCGTTTGCGGGCGTAGAGCAGATTCGTGCGGCGTGACAGGTGCGTGAGCACGAGGGTCTGGCATTCCAGCACGCGCAGCCACTCGGCGATGGCTTCTGCGTGCATGTGCATGCCCACCTTGGCGCGCTCGGCGTGCTCGGGCTCCGTGAAGGTGCACTCGCAGATGGCGATCTGGGCCTTGCGGACGTCCTCGCGCACGAGCCAGGGGCCGGGGGCGGTATCGCCCATGTAGGCAACCAGCGGCACCTCGATCACGCGGGTGATCTGCTCGCCGCGGTCGCGGAGCTCCTTGAGCTTTTCCTGGGGCAGTCCTGCGAACTCCTCCTTGAGCTTGGAGCGCTTCTCCACGACGGTGTACCCGAACGTCGGCACGGTGTGCTCGACCTCGAACCCGCGGAGCATGATGTTGTTCTTGATCTGATACTCATCCCCCGGCTTCATGGGGATGAGCTTGTACGGGGTGTTCTGGCGTTCCAGGTCGACGAAGCCGGCCATCATCTTCTCGATGGCGGGGGCGATGCGGGCGTCGCAGACGATCGTGCCCTCGCCCATGCCCTGAAAGTACCGCTGAGAGCAGTAGTACGCGAGCCCGCCGATGTGGTCCATGTGTCCGTGGCTGATGGCCACGGTCTTCATGGCGAGCATGCTTCGCGGGCAGACGCCCAGGTCGAAGCAGACGTCGAGTTCCGGGATGCCGACGGTGGTCGCCTCACCGGCGATGCTGGTCCCGAAGACGCGGTAGGGGGGAAGGTACAGGAAGCCCAGCGAGTTCTCTCGCGGCGGGGGCTTTGGGATCATGTTCATCGCGTCAAACCTCCGACGCCGGGCTGTCGCTCGGCGCGTCGAGAAACCCCCGCCTCTCCCCAACCGTTTCGTGTGCGTGCCCTGGGGCCGGGCTCGGCGAACGCCCGCCGACGGCGAGATGATACGCGTCGAATCCGCCGAGCGGATACGCGGGAACGCGCAAAGTCATCGTGTGTCGGAGGGCGTGGGACGCGCCGGTGATGCGAGCTGGCGGACCTACGCTCTGCGTCCATGTCCGAGCCCGAAACGAACACCACGGAGACGTCTTCCAAGCCATCTGTGCTCAAGCGGCTGGGCCTGGCTGGGCCGATGGCCATCGGCGCGCTTGCGCTGCCACCATTGTCGGGCATTCTGCTGATTACCTACATGCGCACGGTGAGCACGTGGCTGCAGACGCATCCGGCGCAGGGACTGGCGTTGTACACGGTTGCGTTCATCGTGCTTGCGGGGCTGGCGCTGCTGCCGACCTATGCCCAAGCCGCGCTCGGCGGGTTTGCCTTTGGCGTCGCGCTTGGGCTGCCGGCGGCGCTGGTTGGGTTTGCCGGCGGCGCGATGCTCGGATATGCCATCTGCCGTCGGGCCAGCGGCGAGCGGGTCGTGGACGTGCTGAAGGATCATCCCAAGTGGCTCGCCGTGCGCGATGCGCTGGTGAAGGATCATGAGTCGCGGAGTTTTCTCAAGACGGTGGGGATGGTGGCGCTGCTTCGGTGTCCCCCGAACTCGCCGTTTGCGTTGACCAATCTGGTGATGGCGTCTGTGAAGGTGCCCGCCCTGCCGTTCTTCCTGGGCACGCTCATCGGGATGGCTCCGCGCACGGCGATCGCGGTGGTGATCGGGGCGACGGTGGAGAACTTCACGCGGGACGACCTGGACAAGGCCGCGCCTGGCTGGGTCTGGCCGGTGGGGATCGCGGTGTCGCTGGTGGTCTTCGGAACCGCGGCCTGGATCGGGCACAGAGCCATCGAACGCATGCAGCGCGAGCACGCGAGCGGAACCTCCGCCCCAAGCGCGTAGACACCCCAGATTCACCGACCCCCGCGGAACTCGGGGGCACCGGCCAGGGGATGTCGCCGGAAGGGTGATGATTGGGTCGGAGAGACGCAACCTACCCTTGTCGAGACCCAAACACATGGGGAGTGCGGCGCGGACCGGTTCGGACGGACGCGCCCGGAGAATCGGCGGGAGTTGGGCGGGGCACTGGTCTGGAGAACACACTCGATGATGCGACGCATTGCACACACGCTTCCGGCGTTCACGCTCGGCACACTCGTACTGATCGTCGCCGCCGGAGCACAGGTCCCGACCACCACCATCAAGGCCAAGGAGGGCGAGGGCTCGGATCGCCCCGTGCATCCGGTGAAGGAGCGGGCTCCGGTGGACATCAGCAAGGGCGTTCCGCTCATTCCGAGAGGGGTGCTGTTCGGAAATCCCGAGCGGGCGGCCGGACGCATCTCCCCCGACGGCACGCAGATCTCGTTTGTCGCGCCCGTCGAGGGCGTGCTGAACGTCTGGGTGGGGCCGGCGAGCGACATCAGCAAGGCCAAGCCCGTCACGAATGACACCAAGCGCGGCATCACCCAGTACTCCTGGGCGTATGACAGCAAGCACATCATCTATCTCCGCGACAAGGGCGGGGACGAGAACTGGCGGGTGTACTCGGTTCCGGCCGCGGGCGGCGAGGTCAAGGACCTCACGCCGATGGAGAACGTCGCGGCCCGCATCGTGAACGCGAGCGAGAAGTTTCCGCAGGAGGTGGTGATCGCCATCAACGACCGGAATCCGGCGTTCCACGATCTGTACCGCGTGAACATCGCCAGCGGCGAGCGCACGCTGCTCATCAAGAACGAGATCAAGGACAATCCGGAGGCCGGATACGCCTCGTTCGAGGTTGACGACGACTTCAAGGTCCGGTTCGCGTATTTGCCCACGCCCGACGGCGGGCTGGCGATGTTCAAGCCCGACGCCTCCGGGGCGTGGCAGCCGTATGACACGATCGGGCTGCAGGACGTGGACGCGACCTCGATCGTCGGCTTCGACAAGACGGGCAAGGTGGCGTACATCATCGACAGCCGCGGACGCGACACCGCGGGCCTGTACGCGATGGACATCGAGACCAAGCAGAAGACGCGGATCATGGAGGACGACCGCACCGATGTTTCGGGCGTGATGATCAACCCGATCACCAAGGCCGTCGAGGCGGTGCAGACGAACTATGACCGCGAGCACTGGGCCCTGGCCGACCCGACGCTGCAGGTGGACTTCTACGCCCTGCGGACGAGCAAGGCCGGCGGCAAGGGCGACATGAACGTCACCAGCCGATCGCAGGACGATCGGTTCTGGATCGTCACGTTCATGGAGGACGACGCGCCGGCGCGGACGGTGCTTCTGGATCGCGGGGACCTGAAGAACCCGGGTCGCAAGCCGGTCGTCACGCCGCTGTTTGTCAATCGTCCGGCGCTGGAGGGCCTGCCGCTGGTGCCCATGCACCCGGTGGTCATCAAGGCGCGCGACGGGCTGGAGATGGTGAGCTATCTGTCGCTCCCGCTCACCGCCGATGCGGACCGCGACGGGAAGCCGGAGAAGCCGGTGCCGATGGTCCTGAACGTGCACGGCGGGCCGTGGGCGCGGGACTCGTGGGGCTTTGACGCCGAGGCCCAGTGGCTCGCCAATCGCGGGTACGCCGTGCTGCAGGTGAACTTCCGCGGGTCAACCGGCTTCGGCAAGAAGCACCTGAACGCGGGCAACCGCGAGTGGGGCGGCAAGATGCACGACGATCTCATCGACGCGGTGAACTGGGCGGTCGAGCAGGGCGTGACCACCAAGGATCGCGTGGCGATCTACGGCGGCTCGTATGGCGGCTATGCGGCCCTGGCGGGTCTGACGTTCACTCCGGATGTGTTCGCGTGCGGGGTGTCGATCGTGGGACCGTCGAACATCAACACGCTCATTGCGTCGATCCCGCCGTACTGGAAGCCCTTCCTGGACAACTTCGCGCAGCGCGTGGGCGATTTCCGCACGCCCGAGGGCAAGAAGTTTCTGGACGATCGCTCCCCGCTGAACCATGTGGACAAGATCAAGCGGCCGCTGCTCATCGGGCAGGGGGCCAACGATCCGCGCGTGAAGCAGGCCGAGAGCGACCAGATCGTGAAGGCCATGAGCGAGCGCAAGATTCCGGTGACCTATGTGCTGTATCCGGATGAGGGCCACGGCTTTGCTCGTCCGCAGAACCGCATGAGCTTCTACGCGGTCGCCGAGCACTTCTTCCAGCAGCACCTGGGCTTTGACGGTGCAGGGCGGGCCGAGCCCATCGGGGACGCGTTCAAGGGCTCGAGCATCGCCGTGCCGTCTGGGGCCGAGGGCGTGCCGGGGCTGAGCGAGGCGCTCTCGACGCACGAGGCGGAAGTGAAGAAGTAGCGATCAAGGCCGTCGGGAAGCCGACTGTTCGCACGATCGTGATGTCCTGCCGCCGACCGCAGCCCAGAGCGGTCGGCGTTTTTTCCGCGATACACTCCGCCGATGCCATCGTTCAAGCTCATCGACATGCTCGGGAAGCGCACCCCGATGATCGACATCGTCGACATCGGCGCGATGTGGCTTCCCGGGGAGGATCGGGAGTACACCCGGCTTCTCAAGGCCGGCGTCGCCCGAGTGATCGGCTTCGAGCCCGTCCAGGCCGAGTGCGACAAGCTCAACAGGATGGGGATGAAGAACGCCTCATTCCTCCCGTACTTCATCGGCGACGGGACCGAGCGGACGTTTTATCTCACCCGCCAGAGCATGACGTCGTCGCTGTACGAGCCGCAAACCGAGATTCTCAAGCGCTTCAACCAGCTTCCCGACCAGATGGCGGTCGTCGAAACCTCGACCGTTCAGACAAAGCGGCTCGATGACATCCCCGAGGTCAAGGGCTGTCACTTTCTGAAGATCGACGTGCAGGGCGCGGAGCTGGACTGCTTCAAGGGCGGCGAGTCGATCGTCAGCCAAGCGCTGGTGATTCAGGCGGAAGCCAACTTCGTCCCGCTCTACCGCGGGCAGCCCTTGTTTGCGGACGTCGATCAGTATCTGCGCGGCAAGGGGTTCTTTCTGCACACGATGACCGGCCCGATGGGGCGGTGCTTTGCCCCCATGGTCGTGAACAACGATCTGTCCGTGGGCATACGACAGGCGCTCTGGGCGGACTTCGTCTATGTCAGGGATTTCATGCGGTTCGCGGAGCTGCCGTCGGACGATCTGATCCGGATCGCGGTGCTCTCCCACGAGTTGTACAACTCGCTCGACCTCGCCGCCCTCGCGCTCCAGCACGTGGAACTTCGAGAGAAAAACGGCCTGTGGCAGGCCTATATGAGCCGCCTGCTCGGCAAGCCCTCGGCTCCTGCTCCGCCTGTGGGCTGATGGAGGCGGGGCGGGAGATCTGGTCCCCCGCGTTCAGCAGCCCGCGAACCACTGATTCAGAAACCCGAAGATGTCCGTCACGGCGACGCCGCCTGCGCCGTCGAAGTCGGCGCCGGGCTCGCTGGCGAACCATGCGTTGAGGAAGGTGAAGATGTCGGTGACGGTGATCGCTCCGTCGCCGTCGTAATCGCTCCCGCACCCGGTGACGACGCGATACGCGAACACGCCGTTGCGGGTGGAGAAGCCCTGCTGCTCGAACACGAGATAGCCGGGCGCGAGCAGCGAGCTGGATGCCCAGAGCCCGCTCGGCCCGTTGGCCATGGACTCCAGGACCCCGATGGTCCCCTGCGAGCTCTGCGCGATGCGTGGCCGGATGGCCAGGTGCACGTTGCCCGCAGGTGCGGCAAGGCCGCCCGGCAGGCGGAAGCGCACGAGAAACGTCGGCCGGCCGAAGACATCGACGCCGAACGGCGTGGCGAAGTCGGCGTTGGTCGGTGCGGCATAGTTCGCGTTGAGCACGTCGCCGGCGAATCGGCTTGCCGCGAACGCGGTCTCGCCGGACCAGACGTGCACGCGCCACTCGCCGATGGCGCCAAGGTTCACCGGCCCGGAGCCCGACGGATTTCGCGTGCCGATGACGGCATGGATCTCGGTGATGCGCAGCCCGGCGGGGACGGTGATCGGCCCCACGCCGCATGCCGTGAACTGATCGGCCCCGGCGTCGGCGTTGACAAGACTGTTGAGCCAGAACCCGCCGTTGGTCATGGCGGGTCCGGGGCCGATGGCGTCAAACCCCGCCGCCGACAGCGCGGCAAACGTCACGCCCGCGACCCCCACGGCCATGCTCATACAACGCATGATGCGGACTCCCTCTCTCAACCTGCTTCGCGGCCGGCAAACGCTCGGCCCTTGGCTCTGAGTATATCTTGCCCCGCCCGTTTCGCAGCCGATCGTGCGAGTGAAGTCGGATTGTTCGCGGCGGCTCGGCGGCTGTTCGGGGGCGATCTACGATCTGCGCCATGTCCGCTTCCGCCGATGCATCCTCGCCGCAGCTTTCGGTCAACGACGTCCGGAAGGTGGCCACGCTCGCGCGTCTGGCGCTTGACGACGCACAGATCGAGAGCTCGCGCCGCCAGCTCGCGGGCGTGCTGGCCCTGGTCGATCGGCTTCGCGAGCTGGACCTTTCCGACGTGGAGCCGATGACCCATCCTGAGTCCCGCGTGAATCGTCTGGACCCGGACGAGCCCAGCGCCGAGCACGCTCGCACGCGACTGTCGCCCGCCGACCTGGCCCGCATCGCCCCGGCGATGGACGGGCCGTTCATCGTGATTCCGAAGGTGATTGGCGAGGAGGGCGGCGCGTGAACGTTCTGGAGACACGCGACGCGGTGCGCCTGCGCCAGGTCTCCGCCGTGGAGATCGCTCGGAATGCGCTGGATCGGGTTGCGAGCTCTAACCCGGACCTGAACGCCTTTGTGCAGGTGTTCCACGAGGGTGCGCTGGAGCAGGCCCGCGCGATCGACGCCCGGCTTGCCGCGGGCGAGAGCGTCGGCCCGCTCGCGGGCGTCCCGATTGCGCTCAAGGACAACATCGCTCTGGCCTGGGGCCGAACGACCTGCGCCAGCCGCATCCTTGAGAACTACTCCTCTCCATTCACCGCGACCAGCGCGCAGCGCCTGATCGATGCCGGCGCGATCATCATCGGCAAGACGAACCTCGACGAGTTCGCCATGGGCTCGTCGACGACACACTCGATCTTCGGCCCGACCCGCAACCCCTACGCGAGGGATCACGTCGTGGGCGGTTCGTCGGGCGGCTCGGCGTGCGCCGTGGCCTCGGGCATCGTGCCCGGTGCGCTTGGTTCGGATACCGGCGGCTCCATCCGGCAGCCCGCGGGTTTCTGCAACATCGTGGGTTTCAAGCCGAGCTACGGCCTGGTCTCGCGCTACGGCCTGGTTGCGTATGCGTCGAGCCTGGACCAGATCGGTCCATTTGCCCAGACCGTCGCCGACGCGGCGCTGGTGACGTCGGTCATGGCCGGGGTTGATCCGCTGGATTCCACGTCGGCCGACGCCCCCGCGCCCGATCTGCTCGACGGGCTCGACCGCCCGGTCACGGATCTGGTCATCGGCGTGCCGAGGCAGGCGCGTTCGTCGGCCAACCATCCCGCCGTCGCCGCGGCTCTTGAGGCGGCGATCGGCGTGTATCGCCGGGCGGGCGCCGAGATCATCGACGTCGACCTTCCGCATGCATCGCACGGCATCGCCGCGTACTACCTCATCGCGACCGCCGAGGCCAGCAGCAACCTCGCTCGGTTCGACGGGGTGCGCTATGGCCGGCGTGCCGAGCTCCGTCCGGGCGAGGACCTGATGGCCCTCTATTGCCGAAGCCGCGCCGAGGGCTTCGGTGAAGAGGTTCGTCGCCGCATCATGCTCGGCACGCACGCGCTGAGCGCGGGATATGCCGATGCGTATTACCTGACGGCGCTCAAGGTCCGCCGACTCATCGCCCGGGACTTCCAACGGGCCTTCGACGGTCACGGCGGATCGCCCGCCTGCCACGCGCTGCTCATGCCCAGTTCCCCCAGCCCCGCGTGGAAGATCGGCGAGAAGGCCGCTGACCCCGTCAGCGAGTACCTCGAGGACGTGTACACCGTCGGGGTCAACCTCGCGGGGCTTCCGGGGCTCACCATGCCCGGCGGGTTCGCCGAGGGCCCACCGGCGCTTCCGGTCGGCGTGCAGCTCGTCGGTCCGGCGATGCGCGACGCGCAGCTCCTCCGCATCGCGCGGATGTTCGAGCAGGCGACGGGGCACGCGGGCGTGCGTCCGAGAGCATGAGCCGCCGGGACGAGGGCGCGCTCAGGGCGTCGCCGGAGACTCCGGCTTCTCCCCGCTCAGCACGCGCCAGACATCTCGAACGACCCAGGACATGTTCGTTTGCGCGGTGCGGGTCGCCGCGCCGATGTGCGGGGAGAGGTGCGCGTTCTTCAGACCAAGCAGCGGCGCATCGGGCGTAACGGGTTCCGGCTCGTGCACGTCGATCAGGGCCTGGGCCGCGGGACATGCCCGCAGAAAGAACGCCAGCGCATCGTCATCCACCACGAACCCCCGCGAGGTGTTGATGAACACCAGATCGCGTTTGGCGGAATCGAACACGCCGCGACCGACGAGATGCCGATTGCTCGCCCGCCCGTCGACGTGGATGGTGAGCACATCGGCCTCGGCGCACACGCTTGGGAAGTCGGCCGGGCTCGCCCCGTGGCGACGGTCTGGGGGGATGTCCAGAAGATCGTGGTACAGCACTCGCATGTCCAGTGCCGCGCCCACTCGCGCGACGCTCGAACCCACGCGTCCGAAGCCGACGATCCCGATCGTCAAATCGCTCAGTTGTCGGGCCGCGACCAGGTCCTTGCGGGCCTTGTTCCAGGCCGCCGCCTCCAGCGGTTTGTCCAGAAACACCCTCGGCCGGAGCGCGTCGAGTATGAACGCGGTGACGAGTTCGACAACCGCCCGGGTGTTGGCTCCCGGCGTGGACACGACGACCACGCCGCGCTTCGCGCATGCGGCGACATCCACATTGTCCAGTCCCACGCCCGCCCGCCCGACCACCCGCAGCCGTGGCGCCTTGGACAGGAGGGCGTCGTTGATCTTTGTATAGGTTCGGATCACCAGCCCATCGGCCTTGGGCAGGAGCGCGTCCAGCGTCGCCGAGTCTTCCCATGGACAGACCACCAGCTCGCAGCGTTCCCGCAGCCACGCCGCCGCGACCTCATCGAGGTGTTCGGTCTGCACTACCAGGGGCCGATTCGCGCTCATGCGCGATGGTAGAGCCCCGCCCACCGCCCGACGTCAGCCCCCGACGCCGACTGCGGATGTCACTTCTTCTCTTCCCCGTCCTTGCCAACCAGATCGTCGCCCTCGCCAGAGAACTCCGCCGGCTCGATCACCGCCGACATCGAGCCCTTGCTGATGGACATGAGCGGATCGCGTCCGAACGCGAGGATCTGATCACGTTTCAGCTCGGCGTGCTCCTTGTGGGTCGTCAGGCAGATCGCCCGGTCCTGCGTGTCCACGGTCTTTGCGATCAGGAGCGCCTTCTCCTGGTTGTGCGCGAACACCGTCTGCATCATGCGGATGACATACTCGTACGTGTGCTCCTCATCATTCAGAAGCACCACGTTCCACAGCCACGGCTGCTTCGTCCGTTCCTCCACCTGCTGCCGGCCCTGAGTCTCCGTCGCTGTCGCCATGCTCCAAGTATACGAAGGCCTCCGCGGCGTCGGCCACGCGATCCCGCGTGCCCCGCCGTTCTCGGACGCCCGCCTGAACAGAGGGTCCTGTCGTGCCACACTCCGTAGACCTGCCCGCGGCCCCGGCCCTGATCCGATCCCTCGCCCGCCCGCGCGGCCCGCACGCCCCGGTTGTCATCGGGATCACCGGCCCGGTGGGCGCGGGCAAGAGCTACCTCGCCGCACTCCTGTCCAGGTGCGTCATCTCCACCGACCATTACCTCCCCGACTATGACCGGGTCCCAGAGCAGGAGCGCGACCTGCCCGAGCGAGCCGACCTTGCTCGGCTGCATGCGGATCTGCGTCGGCTCAAGCGCGGCCTGCCCGCCGCAATCCCCCAGTGGTCCTTCCACACCCACTCCCGCGTCGGCGAGTCCCCGATCCACCCCGCCGAGTTGATCGTGGTCGAGGGCCTCCACGCACTGCACGAAACCCACGCGTCGGCGCTGGACCTGCGGGTCTATGTCGACGCGCCCAGCGATGTGCGGTGGAGCCGGTGGGAACACCTGGAGCGGACCGGCGTTCGAGGGTGGGGTGTGGACGTCGCCCGAGCGTTCTTCCACGGCGTGGCGGAGCCGACCTTCGGACAGAGGGCTGCTGCGTACGCGGCGTCCGCCAACGTCCACGTGATCAACGGCCGGTGATGCCTGGTTCAGGTGGCGAACGGATGCCCCTTGCTCACGGTGCACCCGACGTGTGCGAAGATCGTGTGTGGACTCTGAGAATTTCGAAGTTCTGAGTGCAACACGCTCTGCCGCTCGTATATTTCACAGACGGCGTCATCTGGCGCCGAAAGGAACAACGGGGGCAGTGCATGGATGCAGCACGACCCGATTGGTTCGACTGGGTCTCAACAGCCTGACGAAAGTCGCGCCCAGCACCGTCGGACTCTGAAAAACAAGCGTTATTGAGCGGTGTTGATGTTCTATCGAGCCGCTTTGAGGTTTGGTGTGCGCAGTTCGCACACGGACACAAGGAGTTGCGCCATGCGTTCAGTCCTCCGCAGATGTCGCGCGTTCACACTCATCGAGCTGCTGGTCGTCATCGCCATCATCGCGCTGCTGATGGCCATTCTGCTGCCGGCCCTGAGACGGCCGCGGGATCCCGCGCGCTCGATCGTGTGCGCGACTCCCTGCGCACTGGTTGATTCGAAGCGCGATCGCCCACGTGTGTCGCTCCCCGGGCCGATGGTCGCCATCACCGCCGACCAGACCCCTCCCCCCGGAACATCGCTGAGGTTCAAATGTCCGCAGCAGGGCTGCACCGTTGAGTTCTGCGATCCCGCCGCGATCTCTGCACCGGCGACCAAGCCCGGCATGTTCCGCACCATCGCCTCCTGGATCACCGGCGCTCTCCGGTTCCTCGTCGAGCATCACCTGCTTCAGTTCTGCGGCTTTGTGATCATGGCGATCTACGTCCTCATCGGCCCGAAGCGTCCGCACGCGATCGGCGATGTGGTGGAGAAGGCGGCCGATCCCGTCGGCGTGCCGCTGCGTCAGATTGCCGCGCCCGAAGATGGTGCCGCCGACACTCCAGTGCCGGCGCCTACGAAGACGCCCTCTTCGACGGGTTCTTCGCTGCCGGCCGCACCCGCCGAGACGCCGTCGCCGATGCTCCCGTCTTCCGTCGAGCAGAGCGACTGGAGTGTTCCGGACACGCTTCTGGCGATGAACCGCGGCGCCTCGGCCGTCGGATCGAAGCGCAAGTCGCGTCGGACGCCGGGCAGGCCCGCACCGCGCTCCAGCCGCCGCCCGAAGCGCAAGGGGGGTTGAGCCGGTAGCGGGTGCATGGGGCGGCCTGGCTGCGGTCTGGCCGCCCTCCCCCGCATACCCTCCGTTCCCATGGCCTGGATCACCAAGAACTCCGCCGCGATGAAGGTCGAGCGTCGTCCTCAGCCCTATCTGACCGACGACATGAAGGCCGACCTGCGCTCCCGCATCCTGCCCAGATACGAGAACCCGCAGGGCGCGCTGCTCCCCTGTTTGCACACCATCCAGCACGCCTACGGCTGGGTCCCCGCCCAGGCCATGCTCGAGATCGCCGAGTTCCTCAACCTCAAGCCCGGCGACGTCATCGACACCGCTTCCTTCTACGAGGAGTACTGGCTCAAGCCCAAGGGCAAGCACCTCATCCAGGTCTGCCGGAGCATCGCCTGCGAGTTCTGCGGCCAGCGCGAGGTCTCTCAGGCCTGCAAGGACGCCCTGAACATCGACATCGGGGAAACCACCGACGACGGCCAGTTCACCCTCGTCGAACTCGAATGCCTCGGCTCCTGCGGCACCGCCCCCGCCATGCTTGTGGACGAGACGCTCTACGAAAACGTCCAGCCCGCAAACGTCGCCCGCGTCCTCGCCGACCACGCCAAGAAGCACGCCCACGGGCATGGACACGGGCACGGGCATGGGCATGGACATTGAGTCCCCCGGGTGGCCCGCTCGTCCCGAGCGGGTTCTTGCATCTCTATGAAAACAACTCCCGGCCTTCGGGCACGCGCCCAGCGCCCAGCGCCTTCTACTCTTCGACATGCCCACCCGCGCGTACGCCACTCAGGCCCCAGCCAGCCCCGCCGTCCCCCACACCATCACCCGTCGTGAGCCCACGCCCACCGATGTCGCCATCGACATCATGTACTGCGGCGTCTGCCACTCCGACCTCCATCAGGCCAAGGGCGAGTGGCCCGGCACCCAGTTTCCGTGCGTTCCGGGCCATGAGATCCTCGGCCGGGTGACCAAGGTCGGCCCCGCCGTCACGAAGTTCAAGGTCGGCGACCTCGCCGCCGTCGGCTGCATGGTCGATTCCTGCCGCTCCTGCCCCAACTGCAAGAACAACCAGGAACAGTTCTGCATCGGCGGAGGTGCCACGTTCACCTACAACAGCGCGGACAAGCACCTCGGCGGGCACACCTTCGGCGGGTACTCCGAGCACATCGTCGTCAATGAGGCCTTCACCCTCAAAGTCCCCGCCAACCTCAACCCCGCCGCCGCCGCCCCGCTCCTCTGCGCCGGCATCACTACCTACTCACCACTCCGCCATTGGAAGGCCGGCCCCGGCAAGAAAGTCGGCATCGTCGGCCTCGGCGGTCTCGGGCACATGGGCGTCAAGTTCTCCAAGGCCTTCGGCGCTCACACCGTCCTCTTCACCACCAGCCAGAGCAAGGTCGAAGACGGCAAGCGCCTCGGCGCCGACGAAGTCGTCATCTCCAAGAACATGCGCGCCATGATGCAGCAGGCCTCCAGCTTCGACCTGCTCATCGACACCGTCTCCGCCGACCACGACCTCAATGCCTATCTCGGTCTGCTCAAGCTCGATGGCACCCTCGCCATCGTCGGCGTCCCGCCCAACCCCCAGCCCGTCCACGCCTTCAGCCTGATCCTCCCGCGCCGAAATCTCTCCGGATCGCTCATCGGCGGCATCGCCGAAACTCAGGAAATGCTCGACTTCTGCGGCAAGCACAACATCGCCTGCGACATCGAGCTCATCAAGATCCAGCAGATCAACGAGGCCTGGGACCGTATGGTCAAGAGCGACGTGAAGTACCGCTTCGTGATCGACATGGCCTCAATCAGAGCCTGATCGCACCGCCGTAGTCTCTCGTCTTGGCGGCACAGGCGTCCCGCCTGTGTGTCTTCAAGCTGCTTGGCTCACGCCGCCTCGGCCAGCCCCTCGCGATGCAGATATCGCACCGCCACGAGCTGCCGATGCTCTCCGATCGCCTCGGCTCGGACCACGATCCCACGGAGCAGGCTCGCCGAGGGCACCACGGCTTTGCTGCTCATGGCCAGCCCGACGTCGATGATCTCGCCGATCCCGACGCCGCGCTCCGACTCGATCTCCAGCAGCGCGCCCCCAAAGGACAGATCGCGCGACCCCGCGGGCAGGTACTGCTGCGTCGATCGCCGAAAGACCTTGCCGGCCCGCTGCACGCGGAATCGCTTGTGCCGCCGACGATCACCGATCGGAATCGGTTCCGATGGCGTCTCATGGTCCGCGGCGGGCTGGTCGCTTGTCTGCTGGAATGCGGTGTCCTCGTTCATGCAGCAGTGATCGGACGCCAGGCGCCGTTGGTTCACGCTTGCCACGCTTCCGGCCGTGTCCACGGACCCGGGTCCTCACCATTATCAGGGAGTGTCCCGCGACTCGGTCGGATCGTGCGTGCTGCTCATCCCGCGCCGCCGACGAGTGCGGCATTGGTCGGAAAGCGCTGCAGCGCGGCGAGGAGCTGCTCGATCTGCACGTGCGGGGGCATGGCCATGAGTCGCCTGCGCAGGGCGGCGATGGTCTTGAGTTCCTGCTCCGGCTGGAGCAGATGCTCCTTCCGCGTTCCGCTGGCCGCCAGGTTGATCGATGGGTACAGCCGCCGCTCGCTGATCTTGCGGTCGAGGATGAGCTCCATGTTCCCGGTGCCTTTGAACTCTTCGAAGATGACCTGATCGCCCTGGCTCCCGGTATCCACGAGGCACGAGGCGATGATCGTGAGCGAGCCGGCCTCCTCGGTGTTGCGGGCGGCTCCGAAGATCTGCTTGGGCACTGCCAGAGCCCGCGCGTCGATTCCTCCCGAGAGCGTCCGTCCGCTGGAGGCGTACTTCCTCGAGTTGTTGAATGCCCGCCCAAGCCGCGTCAGCGAGTCCATCACCACCACGATGTGCCGACCCGCCTCGACGATCCGCTTGCAGCGCTCCAGCGTCATGAGCGCCACCTGGATGTGCTTGTCGGCGTCGTGATCGTTGGACGAGCCGACCACCCGGCATCGCGGACGCCCGCCATCAACCCCGCCCGTCCACTCGGCAAACGTCCGCCGAAAGTCCGTGACTTCTTCCGGTCGCTCGTCCAAGAGCAGCACCCAGACCTCGACATCCTCGTGATTCCGAAGGATCGCCGTGGCAATGTCCTTGAGCAGCGTGGTCTTGCCCGCCTTGGGAGGCGAGACGATCAACCCCCGCTGCCCGCGGCCGATCGGGCAGAACAGATCGATCAGCCGGCACGCCGGCGGACACCCCGGATACTCCAGTGTCAGCCGCGGCTCCGGATCGATCGACGTGAGCTCTTCAAACGGCTTGATCTTCGCGTAGGCCTCGGGGCTCAGGCCCTCGATCGCGACGATCTGCGAGACCAGCGGCTTGCCCCCACCACCCCCACCACCCCCGCCATCGCGCGGGGATCGATCGGGCTGGGGGCCGGGGCCACGGCCGGGCTGCGGCGAGCGGTTCGGTTCTGGCGAGCGGGGGCCGAGCCCGGGCCCGCCTGGGGCGGCCGGTCGGTTCGGGGTTGGCGCAGACTGGCCGCGGCGGGCCACTGTCACCGTGACCTCCAGGCCGTCGCGGAGCTTGTACTTCTGTGCCAGCGACGCCGGCAGCACCGGGTCGTCCTCGCGCGTGATGAGCGAAGACCCGTTGAGCTGCCGCACACGCCCATCAGCGCGCTGCGGCCAATCCAAAATCCCGGTCAGCGTGGTCATGATTCTCGTCGAAATACCCGCGAACTCCGGCCTTCCCTGCAGAAGCCCGATCGGCGAGCGTGCTCACATCCAAACACCCGAGCCCCCCGGCGAACGTTCTCCGGGTTCCGGGCGCGATGCGTGCGCCACCCGGCAAGAACTTCCCATACGTGCTCAGATTCCTGGCCCCGCCGCCTGGTTGGATATCAGAGCATCCTTCGCCCACCATGTCAAGAGTATCCATCGACCACCGGAATACCTCCGCTCGACTTTGCCCGTGAATTCCGCCCAACTTCCCATGCGTGGGCCGATCGGGAGCGGTCCTTCGCTATCATCAGGTCTGGTCCCGGGCTCCACGCGTCGATGGGTCCGCCGGGGGCGTGTCGGCAGGCCGACAGGCGTGGGCGGCTCGCCTGGTCGGGCTGGGGGCGGGGACCGGGGACGGGACCGAGTTGGGGGCTGGGGGGAGGGGCTGGGGGGAGGGGCTCTCGTGGGTGGGTGGGGGACGCGCACTCGGCGTGGAATCGCTCAAGGGCATCGCCGTCTCTCCCGGAATCGTCATCGGACGCGTGTTCGTCCTGGATGACGAGCACCGTCGCATTCCCAAGCGACTAGTGCGTCAGGAGGTCATTCCGGTCGAGCACGACCGCCTGTGGAAGGCCCTGGGCGGTTCGATCGCCGAGTTGAACGCCCTGCGTGAACGCACCCGGGCCCAGCTTGGCGAAGAGGCGAGCAAGATCTTCGGCGTGCACATCGGCATGCTCAGCGACGCGTCGCTGACCAAGCCGATGCACGAGCACATCGACCGTGAAAAGGTGACCGCGGAGTACGCCGTCTGGAAGGGCTTTGAGGACCTCATCCAGGTCTTCGCCAGACTCCCCGATCCGACCTTCCAGACCAAGGTTGACGACCTCCGGGATCTGTCCAGCAGGGTCATTCGTCAGCTCATCGGTGAGCACTCGTCGCGGCTGGGCCAGCTCGACACCCACGCCGTCATCGTCGCCAAGGACCTGACGCCGAGCCAGGCGGCGGCCTTCGATCGGCGGCACGTCACGGCGTTTGCCACCGACATGGGTGGCAAAACCAGCCACACCGCGATCGTCGCCCGTGCGCTGGGCATTCCCGCGGTGGTCGGGGTTTCGCGTCTGACCGACGCGGCCAGCGACGGGCTCCCCATCATCATCGACGGGGACCGCGGGGTGGTCGTCATCGACCCCGACGAGAAGACCATCGATGACTACGAGGGCTACATCGAGGCCCGCAAGTCGATCCAGATCTCCCTGAGCGAGATCGCCCGGCTCCCCAGCGTCACCGCCGACGGCGTCCCCATCACCCTGCTGGGCAACATCGAGTTTCCCGACGAGATCTCGAGCGTTCTGAAGATGGGGGGCGACGGCGTCGGGCTCTACCGCACGGAGTTTCTGTACCTCACCGGCAACCAGCGCCCGACGGAAGAGGTGCACTTTGAGGCCTACAAGCGGGCCGTGGAGCTCTGCGCCGGCCGCGAGCTGACGATCCGCACCATGGACCTGGGCGCGGACAAATACACGCAGGAGCAGTTCGAAGAGCCGGAGCGCAACCCGTTCCTGGGTCTGCGGAGCATCCGCTACTGCCTGCAGTCGCTCCCGATGTTCAAGACCCAGCTTCGGGCCATCCTGCGGGCCAGTGCGCTGGGCCCGATGAAGATCATGTTTCCTTTGGTGACGAACATCCAGGAGCTGCGCCAGGGAAAGTACCTGCTCAATGACGTGATGGAGGATCTGGAGGAAGAGGGCGTGCCCTTCAACCGACAGGTTCCCGTGGGGATGATGGTTGAGGTACCCGCGGCGGCGCTCATGGCGAACATGTTCGCCCGAGAAAGTGCGTTCTTTTCCATCGGAACGAACGATTTGGTTCAATACACGCTCGCGGTGGACCGAACCAATGAGCGGGTGGCGAGCATGTACAACCCGTTCCACCCGGCGGTGATTGCGCTCTTGAAAGATGTGGCGCGAGCCGGGAAGCGGAACAACATTCCCGTGTCCTGCTGCGGGGAGTCGGCGGGTGACCCCGAGTTTGCCCTGTTGCTCATCGGGCTCGGATTGCGTACGCTCTCAGCCACGGCCTCGTCGATTCCGACCCTGAAACGGGTGGTTCGAAAGGTGACGATCCAGAAGTGCGAGCGGCTTGCTCAGAAGGCGGCCTCCCTCGATTCCGATGCCGCGGTCGCGGCGTTTGTCCGCGACCAGGCACGAAAGATTATTCCCGAGGCGTTCGACGGACGGTCCGGCGAGCACTGAGGGAGACAGGACCACGGCGTGGTCGTCGGCGGGCTCGCCGCGCCCCGACCACCAGACGACGACGGCTCCCTGCCTTTTGAGGTTTTCCGCCCCCGGTCAGCGACGCGCTTGTGAGCGCCGACGCGACTGAAAGTGGGTTGTGCGGAACGTGCGGGAGTTGTCAGTAGCACCCGGCCGGCACCCCGGCGCGTCCACAGGGGACGCGCTCCGCGGGGCGCAGCGGCCGGTGGGGAGCCCCGATCGCCCGAAAAGGGCGGTCTCGGCGAACGATCCCCGGCGTCTTGTTGTCGGATCACTGAGGCCCACCTTCGGATGCACGCCGATCGGACGTGTTCGTCGCCGACGCGCCACTTTCGGCACGTCGGCCGCACCCGCGGCGCACAATCGCCCGTACCCGACGAGACCGTCCAGGGAAGGACGCCATGAGCAAGCAGAGCACACGCGATGTCACGCAGATGATCATCAACTACGTCCCCGGCGAAGAGTGCCGGGTGGCGATCGTCGACAAGGGTCGACTCGAGGAGTTCCACGCCGAGCGGCTGGACGGCCCGAGCAATCACGTCGGGAACATCTACGTCGGCAAGGTCATGAACGTCGAGCCGGCGATCCAGGCCGCGTTCGTCGATTTCGGTCTGGAGGCCAACGGCTTCCTGCACATCTCCGACGTGCATCCGCAGTACTTTCCCGGGGCCGAGAGCGACGAAACCGAGCGTGTGGGGAAGAAGACCCCGCGCCGCGAGCGGCCGCCGATCCAGGATTGCTTCCGCCGGGGCGACGAGGTCGCGGTGCAGGTGCTCAAGGAGGGCGTGGGGACCAAGGGCCCGACGGTCACGAGCTATCTGAGCATTCCCGGGCGATTCCTGGTGATGATGCCGCAGATGGACAAGGTGGGCGTCAGCCGGAAGGTGGAGGATGAGGAGACCCGCCGCAAGATGCGGGAGATTCTCGATCAGCTCGATCTTCCGGAGGGCTTCGGCTTCATTCTGCGCACCGCGGGGATGGAGCGGACCAAGGCGGAGCTGAAGCGCGACCTGGCGTATCTGATGCGTCTGTGGAAGGACATGGAGCATCGCTGGCGGAGCGGCAACAAGCCTCGGCTGCTGTACAGCGAGAGCGACCTGCTGGTCCGGGCCCTGCGGGACCTTCTGACCAGCGACATCGACGAGATCGTGGTGGACAACCAGGCCTCGCTGAATCGTGCGGCGCGGTTCCTGAAGATCGTGGCGCCGCGGACGAGCACGCGGCTGGTGCACTACACGGGCAAGAGCCCGATCTTCCACGTCGCCGGCGTCGAGCCGCAGATCCAGATGATCCATGCCCGCGAGGTGCCGCTTTCAAGCGGCGGGCGGCTGGTCATCGACGAGGCCGAGGCGGTGGTCGCGATCGACGTGAACAGCGGCAAGAGCCGCGACGCGCGCGACAGCGAGACCAACGCGCTGCAGACCAACCTCGAGGCGGCGGACGAGATCTGCCGGCAGCTCCGCCTGCGGGACCTCGGCGGGGTGATCGTGAACGACTTCATCGACATGCGCTCCAGCAAGCACCGCCGCGAGCTGGAAACCCGCATGCGCGAGAATCTGAAGAAGGACCGGGCACGCTGGACGATCGCTCCGGTGAGCGAGTTCGGGATCCTGGAGATGACGCGCCAGCGCATGCGGGCCAGTCATGAGAGCCAGCACTTCACCGATTGTCCGACTTGCCGCGGCCGTGGCCTGGTGCAGCGGCCGGACTCCGTCGCCGGCGATGCGCTGCGGTCGATGTCGGCGCTGCTGGATCACCCGGACGTGCACCGAGTCGAACTTGTCGTGCATCCGCGGATCGCGGGAGAGCTGCTCAGCACCAAGCGGCGGGCGCTTGGTCGCATCGAGCGCACCAGCGGCAAGCACGTGGACGTGCGGGTGAGCGACGCCATCAACGTCGATCGCGTCACGTTCTACGCGTACGACGATCGCGGGGCCGATCTGGATCTGGAGAAGCTCCGCTCCCGTGCTCTTCGCGAGGACGAGCTGGTGACCTACGAGATCACCTCCGACGCCGCCGAGGCCGGGGACGAGGACGCCGGCTGGGCCGACCAGCCCTCGGAGCAGCTTGCCGCCGAGCACGAGGAGTATGCGGAGGATCTGGGCGACGCGGAGCCGCACCCGATCGAGCTCGAGCCGCTCTCGCTCTCGGAGATTGCCGAGCGGGACAGCCAGCGATCCATGCGACGCGGGCAGGGCCAGGGCGGTCGGCAGGGGCAGCACGGCGGGCCGCCTCAGCGCGGCTACGCCGACGAAGCGCCCGCGTTCGAAGGTGGTGAGCCGGGCGAGGGCGGGCGCCGTCGCCGCCGTCGCCGTCGCCGTCGCGGGCGTGGCGGTCAGGGTGGTCCCGTCAACGCGAACGGGCAGGGCCAGTACGCGCCCGCGCCACAGGGCGAGGGTTACGAGCCGGAGCAGGGTGGCGAGCGATACGCCGACGAGGGTGCGCCCGCTGAGGGCGAGTACGCCGACGCCCAATACGAGCAGGGTCAGTACGAGCAGGGGCCATACGAGCAAGGCCAGTACGGCGAGGGCCAGTACCAGCAGGGTCAGTACGTCGAGCAGGCCTACGACTCGTCGGGCGCGCCGATCTCCACCGAGAGTTCGGCGGACTCCTACAACGTGGAGGATGACGAGGCCTTGGCCGCCGATCCGCATCATGCGGTCGGCACCGGCTCGCACCATCACGAGACGGGCTTTCATCAGCCGGAAGGACAGGCCGGCGAGCCGGGAGAGGGCGGACGTCGCCGTCGCCGTCGCCGTCGTCGTCGGGGGCGCGGCGGACGCGGGGGCGATGGCCAGGGGCAGCACGGTCACGCTGGCCAGCACGCGATGAACGCCTTGGATCAACCGGGCGAGCAGCCCGACCAGGCCGAACTCGCGGGCGAGTATGGTGATGGCGAGCCGGGCGAGCAGCAGCCGCTTGGCGAGTACGCCGCACAGGGCGATCACGGCGATCACGAAGCGGGCGCGGAGAGTTCCGAGTACGTCGAGGCGCCTCCGGCCGACGATGGCGCTGAGGGCAACACCGCCGGGGCGAACGATCGCCCGCGTCGGCGTCGCGGCCGGCGCGGTCGAGGCGGCGGCGGCGGCGGTCGGGGCGATCGCTCCGGAGGACCGGACGCAGGCGGCGAGACTGGCGCCGGGGCCGGCGGCGAATCGAGCCAGGCGTCTCGCGGCGCGATGAGCGATGGACCGCGTGAGGGCGGACGTCAGGGCCAGCGTCAGGGCCAGCAGCGTCGTGGCGCGCCCAAGGACGCCGAGGGAAGTCTCGCGGACATGTTCCGTACGACGCCGCCGCCGGCGGATCGATCGGAGTCTTCTCCGCGTGAAGAGGGTCGTGCGCGTCGGTCCGAGGCGTCAGCCGGCGAGGGATCGTCGGCGGGCCCGGCCTCGGGCGCAGAGGCCCCGCAGCCGAAGATCCGCACGCTCTACTCCAGCCGTCGGCGCCTGGCGCCCGGACAGGTCAAGGGCGGCAAACGCGAGGAGTGATCGCCCGTGACCACTCCCGTTGTCCAAGCGCCGAAACCACGATCGTCCGGCGTGACCGAGCGTCGGCTGATCGTGCTCGGCTCCACCGGTTCGATCGGCACGCAGACGCTCGAGGTCGTCGAGCATCTGAACGCGCTGGCCGATCGTGGGCTGGCCGAGACGCGCTGGCGCGTCGTCGGTCTGGCCGCGGGCAGGAACCATGAGCTGCTCCAGCGGCAGGCCGAGCGGTTTGGCGTGTCCAACCTTGCGCTCTGCGCGAGCGACGCGGAAGGGCCCGGCAGGCCGCGACTGACGCTTCGGAGCGGTCCGGCCTCCTGTCGCTTTGGTCCGTCATCCGCGGAAGAACTGGTCCGCGAGGTGGCGTGCGATGTTGTGCTGGCGGCGATGGTTGGGTCGGCGGGGCTGCCCGCCACGCTCGCGGCGGTGCAGCTCGGTCGCGACGTTGCGCTGGCCAACAAGGAGACGCTGGTCGCCGCGGGCGCCCTGGTCATTCCCGCGGCGAGGGCCAGCGGCTCGCGACTGCTTCCGGTGGACAGCGAGCACTGCGGGGTGTGGGAGTGTCTGCACGGGTGCGGCGGCTCGGCGGCGCAACCGCCTTGCCCGCCCATGGACTGCGGCGACGAGGTGCGGCGCATCGTGCTCACCGCCAGCGGCGGGCCGTTCCGCACATGGAACAAGGCAGACATCGATGCCGCCACGCCCGCGCAGGCGCTGAAGCATCCGACGTGGCAGATGGGCAAGAAGGTGACGATCGACTCGGCGTCGCTGACCAACAAGGCGCTGGAGATCGTTGAGGCGCACTGGCTGTTTGGGGTTCCCGGTGAGAAGATCGGGGTGCTCGTGCATCCGCAGTCGATCGTGCACGCGCTGGTCGAGTATGCCGACGGAAACGTCATGGCGCAGCTCGCCGCGCCCGACATGCGCACGCCGATCCAGTACGCGCTGACGTTTCCGAACAGGCCCGCGGGGATCGGTCGAACATTGGACTGGACGAGACTTGCGTCGATGGAGTTTTTCGAGCCGGACATGGAGCGTTTTCCCGCGCTTCGCGGCGCGTACGAGGTGATCGCCTCCGGTGGGGTCAGCGGGGCGGTCTTCAACGCGGCCAACGAGCGGGCGGTGGAGCACTTTCTGGACGGCCGCATTCCCTTCGGGCGCATCTGCGAGTTGTCGCTCGGGGCGCTTCGTGAAGTCTGCGGCGGGTCGCGCACTCCGCTGCGGTCGCTCGCCGACGCGCTCGATGCCGACGCGCAGGCACGTCGCGCCGTCGATTGCGCGCTGGACGGCGCGGCTTTGGGTCTTTCCGTGCGTGAGGGCGCGAAGATCGTTGACCGCTGATCGAGAACCACCATGCCTCCCCCCGGCGCGATTCCCCCGTACATGCTCAAGGCCGCGGACCTGCTGGACGCGGGCCGGCACCAGGATGCCAAGTCGCTGCTGATGCTCTCGGCGAAGAAGGGCGCGCCGGCGCGGGCGTTCATGCTTCTGGCGCTGGCGTGCGAGGGACTGGCCGAGCGCGAGGCCGCGCTGTTTCATTTCGAGCGGGCCCGGGCGGCCGACCCGCGTGATCCGGAGATCGCCCTGCAGTCGGCGGATCTGCTGCAGAACGCGGGCCGGATCGATGAGGCCCTGCGGGTCATCGACGCGTTCCACAGGAGTTCTCCGCCCGATCCCGCGCTGCTCATGCTGCGGTCGGCGATCCTGGCCAAGTCCGGGCGCGCCCAGGAAGCGCTGGCCGCCGCGGAGGACGGGCTTCGCATCCTGCCGGGGAACATTGATCTGCTGTCGGCCAAGGGCCTTGCGCTGCAGTCGCTGAGCAGGTACGACGAGGCCATCGCGGCGTACCGCGAGGGCAACGTGGGCATGCGCGTGGCCCAGGCGCTGCAGGAGTTGAACGACATCTACAACGTCATCGACGAGGCCAGGGCCGACGTGGTCCGGGCGCCGCGCGAGGTCTCCACGCACGGTTTTCTCGCGTGGGCGATGAACTATGACGATCGGGCGTCGGTCGCCGAGGTCACCGCGGCCCACGTCGCCTATGGCGACGCCGTGGCGGCCAAGATCACGCCGGATCAACGGTGGAAGTGCGTGCCGATTCCGGATCGGCGGCTGCGCGTCGGGATCGTCTCCCCCGATCTGCGGCAGCACGCGGTGGTCTCGTTTCTTCGGCCGCTGCTGACGCACTACGACAAGTCGCGGTGCGAGATTCTGTGTTACTCGATCTCGCCGGTCTCCGATCGGATCACTCAGGAACTCAAGGGTCTGGTGGACGGTTGGCGGGATCTGCCCAACGCCGCCGAGGGCGTCATCGCGGAGCGATGTCGCGACGACGCGGTGGACGTGCTCATCGATCTGTGCGGGTTGACGCGCGGGAACAAGACCTCGGCATTCGGCTACACGCCCGCGCCCGTGCAGGTCACGTACCTGGGCTATCCGAACACCACGGGACTGCGGACCATGAACTACCGCGTGGTTGACGCGATCACCGATCCTCCGGGGAGCGAGGGCGCCGCCACCGAGACGCTGCTTCGCGTCGATCCCTGCTTTCTCTGCTACACGCCGCTGGTTGGCGCGCCCGATCTGCAGGAGCGCGTGCCGGCGCGCGATCGCCCGATCGCCCTTGGGTCGTTCAACCTGCCGATGAAGATGTCTGCGACGAACCTTCGGCTGTGGGCCCGGGTGCTGGAGGCGCTCCCGTCGGCGACGCTTCTGCTGAAGCACGCGACGCTCTCCAGCCAGCCCATCCACGACGTGCTGCTGCGCCGCATGCGCGAGGCCGGCGTGGATGTCTCCCGCGTGCGGATAGTGCCGCCCACCAAGGGCTATTTCGAGCATCTGGCGACCTATTTCGACATGGACATCGCGCTGGACACCTATCCGTATCACGGGACCACCACCACGTGCGAGGCCATGTGGATGGGCGTGCCTGTGGTGACACTCGCGGGAGACCGGCACGCTGCGAGGGTCGGCTGCTCGCTGCTCTCGGTGGTCGGCGCGTCGGAGCTCATCGCCACGGATGCCGACGACTATGTTCGGCGCGTCGTCGAGCTGGCCGGGGATCCCGTGCGGCTCGGGCGGTATCACTCTCCCGGGCCCGAGGGGCTTCGCGCCCGCATGCTCGCTTCGCCGCTGTGCGACGGGCCGCGGTTTGCGCGGTCGTTCGAATCGCTCATCCGCGGCGCGTGGAAGTCGTGGTGCGCGTCGCGGGGGAGTGACCGCGCGTGAGCACGCCCGGGCAATCTCCTGTGATCGCTCGGGCCGGCGCGCTGGTCCAGGCCGGCAAGCTCGACGAGGCGGCGAAGCTGCTGCTGCTCTCGTCGAAGTCGGGCGACCCGGCGGTGGTGCACATGCTTGGCATGGTGCAGCTCATGCTGGGCCAGGGCGAGCCCGCGGCGTTCGCTTTGCAGCGAGCCGCCGGGCTTGCGCCGCAGTCCGAGCCGATTGCCTGCGATTACGCCGCGCTGCTCATGGGCCGCAAACAGCACGCGGAGGCCTTGCGCGTGATCGACAGGTGCCTCGCGGGCCGGGCCTTGCCGGGGCTTGCGGGCGTTCTCCGGGTGCAGGCGCTCATCAAGCTGGGGCGCGAGCCCGAGGCGCTGGACTTTGCGCAGTCGCTCGTCAAGGCCGATCCTGCCCATCCCGAGTCGCAGCACGCGCTGGCGATCATCTCCGAGCGTCTGGGGCGGCCCGATGACGCCATCCTCGCCTTCGATCGCGCGGGGAAGCAGTCCCAGTCGGCCCGCGTGCACCGCGAGCGGACGAACATCGCCCAGAGCGTCCGAGCGCTCGAGTCCCTTACCCGCGCGCTCCCCGACGCCGAGGCCGCCTGGACCCACTACGCGAGCGCCCTGAACTACGACCCCGGGGCAACTCGCGAAGAGCAGCTCCGCGCTCACGTTCAGTTCGCCCGGGCAGTTCGTGCGCGGGTGGGCCCGCCGATGTCGGCGTGGAACGTCTCGAAGGACCCGGACCGGCGTCTGCGCGTGGGCATCGTCTCTCCCGATCTGCGCGAGCACGCGATCGTCTCATTTCTCGTCCCGCTCCTGGAGCACTACGACAAGGGCGAGTGGGAGCTTGTCGCCTACGCCACCAGCAGCGAGCAGGACCACGTCACGCGGCACCTGCGCGGGTTCTTCTGCGCCTGGCGCGATTGCCCCGCCCGGAACGCCCAGCACCTGGCGCGGCGGATCGCCGAAGATCGCATCGACGTCTGCATCGAGCTCTCCGGCCACACCTCCGGACACCGCCTCGATGCGCTGCACCTTCGTCCGGCGCCCGTGCAGGCGACGTACCTGGGCTATCCCAACACCACCGGGCTGGACACCATCGATCTGCGACTGGTGGACTCCATCACCGATCCGCCCGAAGCCGATCGCTTCGCAACCGAGCGCCTCCTCCGGATCGATCCGTGCTTCCTGTGCTACAAGCCGATCGTGGATTCGCCCGATCTTCCTCTCGCGCCGTGCGCCGGCGGCGGTCCGGTCCGCTTCGGCTCGTTCAACATCCCCACCAAGATCAGCTCCGCCACGCGCTCGCTCTGGGCCGGTGTACTTCGTGCCGTTCCCGGCTCCATGCTCGTGCTCAAGCACGTGCTCCTGCAGGAGTCTTGGCGCCGCGAGGAGATCAGGTCCGTCCTTGCCTCTGGCGGCATCGACCCGGCGCGCATCGAGGTGCTCCCGCCCGCGCCGACGTATCGCGAGCATCTGGACGCCTATCGCCACGTGGACATCGGGCTGGACACGTTTCCCTATCACGGTACGACGACCACCTGCGAGGCGATGTGGATGGGCGTCCCGATCGTCACGCTCGAGGGCGATCGTCACGCGTCGCGGGTCGGGTGCTCGCTCCTGTCGGCCGTCGGAATGCCGGATCTGGTGGCCCGCACCCATGAGGAGTACGCCCGCATCGCCGCGGAACTCGCCGCAGATCGCGCCCGGGTCATCGCCTGCCGCGGCTCCGGCCCGGAGACGCTCCGCGAGCGCATGCGCCGCTCGCCGCTGTGCGACGGTCCGGCATTCGCAGCGCGGTTTCAGCGCGGCATCCGCGACGCCTGGCGGCGCTGGTGCTCGTCGGGCGCGCCGTGAAGTTCCGATCGCCACGACCCACGAACCATCCCTCACCCACACAAGGACTCGGCCCCATGGCGAAATCGCCCGTTCCACCCTCCCGTCCCGCCCAGCCCTCGCCCGCGCTCGCCCAGGCCTCCAAGCTGCTGCAGGAAGGCAAGCCCCAGCAGGCCAAGCCGCTGCTGCAGAAGTATGTGGCCAAGGCGCCATCGGATCTCACCGGCGTCACCATGCTCCGCGTCGCCCACACGCAGCTTGGCGAGTTTGACCAGGCCCTCTACTACGCCCAGCGCGCTCACGCGATCGCGCCGGATCACCCGGAGGTCCGCGGCATCCTCGGGGCCGCGCTCGCGGATGCCGGCCGGATCGACGAGGCCCGCACCACGCTCCTTGGAGCTCTGGAGCTCGCCCCCAATCACCAGCCCAGCATGGCCGCCCTCGCCCAGATCCATCAGGCCCAGGGCCGGCATGAGGACGCGGCCCAGATGGCCGCTCGGGCCCTGGGCCTTGGGTTGACACCGATCCTGGCGCGGACGCTGGCGATTTCGCTCGTGCATCTTGGCCAGCCCGATCAGGCGGTCGACGCGCTCAAGCGTGTGCTCGCGCAGACGCCGGGCGATCCCGCGCTGCTGTCGTTGCTGTGCGACACCATGCTGCACGCCCCGGGCGTCCAGCCGCAGGACGCCGCCGCCGCCCACTTCGCCTTCGGTCGGCTTCTGCAGCAGCAGGCCAACATGCGGGCCGATCTGCCGGCGCGGGACATGAGCCCCGATCGTCCGCTGCGCGTCGGGCTCATCGGCTCGGCGTTTCGCTCCGGACTCCTGGAGCCGCTGCTGCGCTCGGTGGTTGGCCATCTCGATCCGCACGACTACAAGCTGCACGTCTATCAGCATGGCCCTGAGGACGCCGCGACCGAGTGGTTCAAGACCCGGCCTGGCGTCCGGTACGCGCACATCGCGCGCTTCCAGCCCGTGAACATCTGCCAGCGGGTCGCCGGCGACCAGATCGACGTGCTCATCGACACCACCGGGCACCACGACCCCGCGGTGCTCATGGCCATGCACCTCCGCCCCGCGCCGGCGCAGGCGACCTGGCTCGGGTATCCCTTCTCGACCGGGGTCACGTCGATCGACGAGCGGTTCGTTGATGCCGAGACCGATCCCGACGGCTCCGAGCGGCTGGGCACGGAGAAGCTCCGCCGGCTGGATCCCTGCTCGCTCTGCTACGACCGGCCCGATCCCGCCGATCTGCCCGCGATCGTGCCGGGCGATCCGGCCCGCCCGCTCACGCTTGCATCGATCGCCGCAGGTCCTCGGCTGAACGACGCGACAATCCGGGCCTGGGTGGCGGCGGCTCGGCGGCTGAGCAATGCTCGGCTGCTCATCGCCGATGCCGCGCTCGCCCTGGACGCTCCGCGTGCCGCGCTCCGGCAGCGCATCCTTGCCGCCGGCTTCGCGGAGGATCGGCTTGAACTCGTCCCGCTGGGGGCCGGCCAGTCCGACCGCCTCGGGCTGCTTGCCCGAGTCGACATCGCCCTGGATACCTTCCCGATGCCCGGGCCGGTGCTGGCCATCGAGGCCGCGCTCATGGGCGTTCCGACTGTCGGGTGCACCGGTCCGTCCGGCGCGCATCGCTCGGCGGCGTCGACCATGAAGCTGCTCGGGCTGGACCACCTCGTGGCCCGGGACGCCGACGCGTTCGTCGAGAACGTCGCCGCGCTCGCCGCCGATCGGCACGCGCTCGCCGGCCTGCGAGCCGGGCTGCGCGATCGAGCGCTGTCCTCGCCGCTGCTGGATGGTCCGGGGTTCTCCGCCCGCTTCGGCCAGGCCGTGCGCGAGCTGTGGAAGGCCCGCGTCGCGGGATGAGATTCCGAGAAGCCGAGCCTTCGGCAGCGCGAAAAAAACCCCGGGGCCAGCAAGCCCCGGGGTGATCGCGTCGTCATCGGTCGCTCGAGTCACTGCCTGAAAGGATCGGTTCCCGGGATGATCGGCGGCTGGCCGTCGCGGCGCTGCTGGGCTCCGGGCTGTTCGGCTGGACGCCCGAACCACATCCCGAATCCGCCCATTCCGCCGATCGCGTCGGTGTTGTAGATGAACTGCGCGTCCAGGGCCTTGTCGATCCGCGTCGCCGCCTCGAACAGGTGCGCGAAGGTGTAGTCGTCGACGCCCTTCTTGTTCCCGCTCTTGATGTCCACGATCTTCTCGATCTTGCCGCGGATGTCGCGAAGATGCTGCACGGCGAGGTTCGAGACCGGCTTGGCCGCCGCCCCGTAGAACCCCTCGGGCATGGACAGGTCGATGAGCCGGTTGAGGTGCTCGCGCTGCAGATTGCGTCGCAAGCTGGAGATCATGGGCTGCCGGGCCGAGAACGTGCGGCTTTCGGGCTTGTCGAGCTCGGTCCACACCGCGTCGGTCACGGTCTTCATCACCTCCGGCACGGTGATCATGTCCTGGCCGGGGTCCACGCGGAACTCGTTGTCGTACACGCGCTCGAGCGTCGTGGGATTCAGGATCATCGTCAGCGCCGATGCCTGGATGCCCAGGATCCGCTCGTGCACGGGGAACGTCGCGTCCTCGAAGATCCCGGCCATTCCGCCGCCGTCCCACCACTTGTCCACCGTCATGTATTGCAGCATGTTCGGCGTAAGCCCGAAGGCCTCGTCCTTGAAGGCCTTGTCGATCACGAACTGCAGCGCGGCACGCTGCTTCTCGACCGGCACCACCTGCAGCGGCGCGCGCCCGTTCGGATCGCCCTTGCGATCCCGGAACACGTGCGCCCCGCCGACCCACGGCGACATGAACGAGATGCACTGCATCTGCTGATTCAGCGTGATCATGTACCCGCGACGGGCCTTGGCCCAGCTCTCCCCGTCCTTCACGAACTTGTCCACCAGCCGGCTCCGGTAATGGTCCACCAGCCGCATCTGGTTGTTCGCAAAGTCCAGCGGATCGGCCCCGAAGTCGTACGGCCGGGCCAGCGGATCCGGCCCGCCCACGTCCTCGTCGGTCTGGAACACCAGCTCCGGCTCGGCGACCCTCTTGAGCGTCGCCTTCGGGTCGCTTCCGTATCCGAACTCGATCGCCCAGTAGTCATACGGGCCGATCCCGCGCATCGCGTAGTCGCCCTGCACGGGCCCGCCGCCCATGTTGATGTTCACCGAGATGTAGTCCATCACCGACCCTGCGAACGGCTTCTCGCCCTTGATCGTGTACGAGTTGATGTCCTTGAGCGGATAGATGCTGGACGCCTTGAAGTTGTGCCGAAGCCCGAGCGTGTGCCCGACCTCGTGGGCCGTCAGGTCCGCCAGCAGCGGGCCGACGAACCACTCGGGAATCCCGTCGATGAGCTCGTCCTTTTCCTTCTTGGGCTTGTCGTCCTTGGCGTCGCCCTTCTTGTCGTCCTTGTCGTCGTCGCCACCGGCGGTCGGCGGCTCGTCGATCATGTCCTGCAGCTCCAGGTGCATGCGCATGAACGCGACGTCCATGCCCTTGCCCCGGGCCGCCATGCACAGCCCGTTGATCTGGCTTGTGCGCCCGTACAGCCCGTCGAACGGATTGTCGCCGTACGCGCTGGCATCGACTTGTCCCGCCGGGTGCCCGCCGTAGCGCATCACCCCGCGCTGCGAGCGCTGCGCGAGCAGATAGTCCCGCTGCGAGGGCGGCGCCAGACGGATCCGAGGGTCCCACTGCGGCTTGCGCTCCAGCCACGCCAGCGTCTGCGCCGGCATGCCCGTCATCGCGATCTCCGGCAGCAGCTCGTTGGCCTGGTACCAGAAGTACCGGATCCACCCGTCGGTCAGCACGATGTCGGCGTCCAGGATCTGGCCCGTCCGCGGATCCACCCGCGACGGCCCGATCGCCGTGCCCTGGTCGTTGGCCAGCCAACGGATGAAGTTGTACCGCACGTCCTCCGGGTCCTTCTCCATGTGCGCGCCCGTCGAGGCGTCCTGGTAGTACACCTCGATCGCGTCCAGGAACCCGATCTTCTCAAACGCCTTGTTCCACGACAGGATGCCCTCGCGCACGAACCGCCGATACCGCACCGGAACCTTGTGATCGATGTAGAACACGATCGGCTCCTTCGGCGGGCTCATCTTCAGCTTCGGATCCCGCTTCTCCAGGTGCCACCGGTTCACGTACCGGATCCACTTCTGGTCGTCCCGGAACTTGCCCAGGTCGCGATACGCCGTCGTGAAGTACCCCACCCGCTCGTCGGCCTCGCGCGGCTTGTATCCGGTGCTCTCCGGCAAGCGGCTGATCGAATAGTGGAACGTCCGGAGCTGTCCGCCCTGCACGGGCATCTCGATCGAGATCTCGATGTTCTCCGGGAACGCCTTCACTTCCTTGATCACCGCCAGCTTCGTGTTCGCGCCCGCCGCCTGGAACCCGAAGAACCGGCTCGCCTGGCCCACCAGCAGCTCGCGCAG
>DHLW01000096.1:0-4584 GCA_002405485.1 Phycisphaerales bacterium UBA4658 | reverse complement strand
CGCTGAACTGCTGCTTCACGCCCGCCTTGGACTCTTCGTCCCCCGTCGAGCGGGTGTCGAAGTTCGGCTGGATGAGCGCCAGCGACTTGTCGAACCGCTTCCAATACGCCGTCACGTCGTTGCCCTGCAGCCCCGCCCACGTGTCGCCGCTGGCCACCGTCATGGCCCAAAAGTGCCGCTGATTCCCGAAGTTCGGCGGCAGCTCCGCCAGAAGCTGCTGGTCCTTCTCGCGCCGATACAGCGTGTACAGCGGCTGCCTCCCCTCATCGCTGAACGACACCACCTTCACGAAGTCCTTCGAGACCTCCTTGAACGGCGGAAAGTCCGGCTTCTCCTTCGCTTCCTCGTCGCCCGCCCTGGCCGCCCCCGCCGGAGCTCCCGGAGCTCCCCCCTGCGCCAGAGCCATCCCCGTTCCGGCGGTCAGAGCGACCGCAATGGCCAGCCCGCGGCCGGTCGCCGACAACGTGTGCACCAGCCGCAGCGCGTCAACCTGTGATGATCCCATCTGAGAACACTCCATGACCAGGGCGCGGCAGAACGCCCGCCCGACACCCCACCCCCGCACCATACCCCACGCCGCCCAGCGACGCTCCCCGCCTACAGCGTATCCGATCTTCACCGATACCGGCCCGCACACCCCCCGCTGCAGGCCCGGATTCGAGCATTCCGACGGAATCCCTCGGCCCGCGCCCAAGAGCCCCGCCCGGAGCGCCGCGCCACCCGCGGACCGATGATCGCCCGATCCATCGCACCGGCCAGGCCGGGGCACCGGGCCAGCAAGCCGCGAACCCACACACGCGGCCCGGCGTCCCGCCCACCCAGCCAGCGCCCCGCCCTCGCACGTTGCACCCATGCAGAGCGCCGCGCCCCGATGGGCCGCATGCGCGATCGCGCAGCGCATGAGCGATCGAGCACATCCCTGTTCTTCGAAACAGACAGGATGAACATGTAGGGAATGCACACGGCCATTTCAGCCGTTCTTCATGAGTTGTCACACATATGCAATTTTGCGTGCTCGATGTGACCTTCCACGGTCTCGACAAATGCGCGGCAAGTGCGCGCGTGTCGCGCGCATGGGTCCATGTTCCGCGCTCAAGAACTTCCCGTTTTTGTTCCTGTCCATGCATCCACGCCGCGTCCTTGTCGTAACGATGCGGTCGCACTCGCGACGTGATCAGCACTCTTGCTTCAACACTCAGAATGCTCTCGATGCTTGATGCGTGCCCTGCCAGCACGCATCAAGGTGATCTTGCACGGCAACACACAGGAGTTTCCGCGATGAAGACGAGTATCTTGGCGTCCGTTGGTCTGTCATTCTGCCTTGCTGCGACTCCGGCCTTTGCCGGACCTCCGCCGCAGCGCCCGCAGGCGACGATCGCGGACATCATCGAGCGCAGCGGCGGCCAGTTCGATCAGAACAGCAACGATTTCGACATCCTGCTCACCGCTCTCAACGCCGCAGGCCTCACCGGCGCGCTCGATGACGCCTCGGCCAACCTGACGCTGTTCGCGCCAACCGACGCGGCATTCCTCGCAACCGCCCACGACCTCGGCTTCGCCGGCTCTTCCGAGAGCGACGCCTGGCAGTTCCTCGTCTCGACCCTGACAACGCTTGGCAACGGCGACCCGATCCCCACGCTCACGAACATCCTCCTGTTCCACGTCTCTCCGGAGCGGCTGAACTCTCTCACCATCCGTCGGCGAGAGCTTCGCAATGCGACCATCCCGACGCTGCTCACCGGAGCCGTCATCACCCCGCGCAACGGACGACTGATCGACAACGACCCCGACTACGCCGACCCCGTGCGCATCGCTCCGCGCGACGTGCGTGCCTCCAACGGCGTCATCCAGCGCATCAACCGCGTCCTGCTTCCCATCGACATCACCCCCCCGCCCCCGCCGCCCCCGCCCGCCGGCACCACCATCGCTGATCTCGTCGCCGCCTCGGGCGGAACGTTTGATCAGGACAACGGCGACTTCGACATCCTGCTCACCGCCGTTCAGACGGCCGGGCTCGTCGGTGCCCTGCAGAACCCCGACGCCCACCTCACCGTCTTCGCCCCAACCGACGCCGCCTTCATCGCCACCGCACGCGACCTTGGCTTCACCGGAACCGACGAAAACGGCGCGTGGCTCTTCCTCGTCGGCGCGTTCACCACGCTTGGTGGCGGCGACCCGGTCCCGCCGCTGACCAACGTGCTGCTCTATCACATCCTCCCCTTCCAGGCCGACACGTTCTTCATCGGCATCCTCGATCAGTTCAACCTCAAGGTGCCGACGCTCCTGAGCCGCGGCTTCCTGGAGTTCCGCGGCGCCGAAGTTGTCGACTTCGCCGACGGCATAACAAATCCCCGCAGACTCACGCTCGAACCCGTGACCACAAGCAACGGCAACGTCTTCCCGATCGACCGCGTTCTGCTGCCGCAGGATCTGTGATCCAAAGCGCACAAGCGCGATCGACACACAGCAGACTCAGACAACGTCTCCAGCACACAATGCACCGCGGGGCCAAGCACTCTTGGCCCCGTGGTTCTTTTGCGCCCAGTTGCACGATCGTGCCCATGAAAGGTGGCGCCGACCGCCTGCCTTGGCGCTTTCCGCCCGCTTCAACCGTCAAACTCTTGCGAACTTCACATTCCACCTCTTGCGGCAGCCATACTGCGTGGTACTCTGCGTATTGGGGAGAGACCGTCGGGCTAATCCTGGCTTGGTCTGGAATAGGGGTTTATGTATGTCATTTCGGATGACCTTGGGTGGCATGGCGTGCGTGGCGACTTTGGCGGCAACAATTGCACGCGCCGACATCGATCCCAACTCCGGCATCGACTTCGTCCGCATCCGAGCCGTCGGCAATGCCCCCTGGCCGGGCGACGGCACGCTGGGTGATCGCGCCATCGGGCGCGGCGGGGTGAACTACGAATACTCCATCGGCAAGTTCGAGGTCACCACCGCTCAGTGGGTCGAGTTCTTCAACGCCGCGATGGATCGGCCATCGAACGACCGCTTGCCGCATGTCTTCCCGCCCAGCCGCTGGGGGGCGCAGCCCACCGTCCCCATCTCCGGAGGCCAGCGGTGGACCGTCCCGGCAGGCAACGAGATGCTGCCCACGGGCAACATCAGTTGGCGAATGGCCGCCATGTACTGCAACTGGTTGCACAATGACAAGCAACTCAATCGTGAGGCGTTTCTTGATGGGGCGTATGACGTCAGCACCTTCGGGTTTACCGGTGCGGTCATGACCGACCAGCGGTCACACCACCCAAGCGCAAAGTACTGGATCCCAACATGGGACGAGTGGCTGAAGGCCGCCCACTATGACCCGCACAAGAATGGGCCGGATCAGGGCGGGTGGTGGAAGTATTCGATCACCAGCGACACTGTGCCGATCTCCGGCCCGCCGCAGAGTTTAGCACCAGATTCCCTCGGCCAGGTCAATGCTGGCGGGTGGATCAGCCAGTATCCCAACCTCTCGAGCTACGCCATCCCCCTCGGGGCATATGCGGGAGTCACCAGCCCCTGGGGGCTGTTCGACACGGGGGGCGCCACCACTGAGTGGACGGAGAGCATCATCCAAAGTCCGGGGGGACCACCATTTCGCATACTTGACGGCAGCAATTGGTTTGACGGCAATCCAATCGCCGACGCGATCTGGACTGAGAACGCGAACGATTTCCCGAACGTCTCAACCTTTGACTTCGGATTTCGGATCGCTTCCTCTATTCCACCGCCCACATCGATCGTGCTCCTTGTGTTTGCGGGAGCTTTCAACTCGCATCGCAGAAGGAGTGCAACGAATGACTCGTCTGATTGTGATACTCGCGCTTTGGTTGTTCCTCGTCGCTCGTGTGAGTGCTCAGTGCACTCCCGTCATCGTTGCTGAGTACAACGGAACGGTGCTTACCACACAGTCAGGTGGCGGATTCCTGACAGTGAACTTGCCCACGCCGGTCTCAGGCAATGCCTTGCTTCGCGTTTTTGACAGCTGCTCCACAACCGTTGCCGCACCAACGCTTTCGCTCAGAAAGACCATCATCACCGGTGTCGCAAACAGCGGCGCCACGCTTCAAGTCCTGGTCGCCAACTCAAGTGTTTCGGCTTTCCCAGCCCTGCCGCTTACCGACATTCCGGCAGGCCTTGTGCATCTCGGCGAACCCGGCATGGCCACTGATGGCATCGAGATCACCGACCCCACCCTCCGCGCCGCCACGATCCTCGCCATTTCCGTGAACGGCAACATTCACGGCACAATTGAGTGCGGCCGAGTCTTTCGCATCCAAGCCCTCAACGAGGCCGGCGACAATCTTATCACCGCCAACATCACCGCCCACGCTCCCGACGCCACGGCGGGTGTCACCGACCACCAATCCGTGCCACCGCCCGCGGCTCTGCGCGGTCGGTGTGCCTTTGCGCGTTGATGCACGCCGACATCGTCACACGAATCCCTGCCACATGGCCCACTCGCGCGGATCTCCCGGCGGCCAATCACACGGCACATACTCCGCACCAGTCGGCACGCCCCGCTTCCGAGCAGACACCCAACGCGCGCTCGACCAGCGCCAATCGCACGGCACTGCGCCCAGTACT
>DHLW01000093.1:11214-23700 GCA_002405485.1 Phycisphaerales bacterium UBA4658 | reverse complement strand
CATCGGCGCCCGCCTCCAGGCCGATCAGGCCGAGGCCGACAAGAAGCGATTCCAGGCCGAGGCCGAGAAGCGCCGCGCGCTGGCGATGGCCCTGGAGCAGGAAAACAAGGCGAAGATCCAGGAGAACAAGGCCCTGGTCGTGCTCGCCGAGGCCGAAGTGCCCCGCGCCATGGCCGAGGCCTTCCGCAAGGGCAACTTCGGGATCATGGACTATTACCGGATGCGCAACCTGCAGGCCGACACGGCGATGCGGGGCTCAATCGCCGGGATGGACACGCAGGCCGGCCCGCAGGGCTGAACGCCCCACAGGGTTCTCGGACCAGTGCAACGGATCGCCACGTCCGCAGAGTTGTGAACAGTTCGTCGTTGTTTCGTGGTGGCCAGGGACAGCCCAAGGGATCACCCGAGCCAGCCGATGTACGCGGTGAGCATGACCTCACCGGGTGGCCACATCGGAGCTGAGCACGCGGCGGAGATCGTCGGCAAGCTCGTGCACGCGCAGGCGGCACGGGCGATGTACACCGAGTCGCATCCCGCATGTGCGGGGGCCCTCACCGCGTTGATCGACGCGCTCAGCCGCGGCATGCACGAGGCGCGGCTCGCAACGCTTGCGATCGGACTTTCCGAGTCGGCGGCGAGCATCGGCTCGCACGTGGTCGACTCCGCGCTTGGCCGAGAGCTTGGCGAGGGCTGGCACCGGCGCGGGGTCGCCGAGGTGCACCTCTCTTCGGCGGTGACCGCCCAGGACATCGGACGCCTGCTGGCGTGGTTCGCCGAGCCCGCGACCGCGGCTGAGTGTGATCGCCTCGGAAGCGTGACCGACGGCCGGATCCGGATCGTCGGCGTCGCCGAGCTTGCCTCCCGACTCACCACCTCGACTGGGCGGTCACCATCAGACTGGTCGGGCGTGGTGCGACGGCTGATGAGCGACGACGCGGTCGAGGACGACTCCGACGTGGACGAGTCGGTCGTGCAGGCCGCTCTGGAATCGGTCCTCGATTCCGAGCAGTCCGGCGAGTGTGCGGATCAGATCTCCGCGACGATCGGTCTTGGCGGCTCGGATAGATCCGAGCGGGCCCGGACGATGATCCGCAGGGTCGTGTCCCGGATGACCGACGATCAGATTGCTCGACTGATCCGGCTCGATCAGGGACTCTCGGCGGCGTCGGAGGATCGACTCGCCGCACTCTCGGCGACGTTCGGGGAGCAGGAGCTCCGGCGAGCGATCGCACATCTGTCGACGTGCGGACGCATGCCGCCGATCGAGACGCAGCGGTTGCTGCAGCGTCTGTCTGGGTTTGCCGCGGCCGGCGGATCTTCCTCGTCGCCCGAGGCGGGCGGCCATGCCGAGGCCCTCGTCCAGATGCTCAAGGGCCGTGCCGATGGCCGGGAGTACACGCCGGAGGAGTATGCGCTCGACCTGGACCGGCACGCGGCATCGCGCCCGCTTGAGTCCACGAGCACGGCCGAGGAACTCAAGGAACAGTGGACGCGACCCGAGACGCACATGCTCGCGATGCTCGAGCAGATGATGTCTGGGGTGTCCGGCGACGGCGAGGCCGTCAGGCTGCTCTCGATCGTCGAGGGTCGAACGTGCGGGCACGTCGATGATCAGATGCTCACCCGATTGCGGTCCATCGGAGCGACGATCGACGGTCTGCCGGAGGAGATCCGCGGCGCGGTGCGGCGTCGCTGGCGCACGCTCGTGACCAAGGACGAGTTCGTCGAGTCCCTGGAGGAGCGTTTGCGCGACGGTCGGGTCTCGGTGGACGCGACGCGATGGCTGCTGCGGATGATGCCGCCGCCCAGACTGGTGCGCGTGCTTGCGGCGCTGGTGTCTCGCCCCGAGGGCGTGCGTGCGGCCAAGGACCTGATCGCATCGCGGGGCGATGAGCTGGAGTCCATGGTGCGGTGCGTGCAGGAGCACCCGCTGCAGGCCGCCGGGCTTGCCGTCGTGCTCGCGGGCGCGGCGTCGGATCAGAGCGTCGCGACACTCTGCCAGGCGATTCTGCCGTCGCTTGCCGACGCCCCGGACGACGCGGAAGCGATGATGCGTGTGGCCGACGGCCGGCTGAACCCCTGGCCGGCGGACCTGACGATCGCCGCGATGCGCTCCGCGGTCGACAGCGTGTGCATGCTTGGGATCCGACGCGGCTGGGCGGATCCGCACCCGCGGGTTCGCGCGGCGCTCATGGATCTCCTGGCAGGCGACCACGCCGACAGCATGTCGGGCGAGCGTCATGTGCGGCTGGCGCTGTACTGGGCCGCGCTGCAGTCCAAACCGCGTGCGGCGCTCCGAGAGTTGATCTCGCACAATGCCCGCATGCTGCGCCCGGCGGCCGTGAAGCGGGCCGCCCGACTCTCCAGGGCCATGCTCGCCATGGGCAGCGTGCCTTCACACGCCGCGGCCTCTGGGGATGAGCACAGGCGGAGGTCGGCATGAGCGAGCGGGTTCAACAGGCATCGGAGGCGCTGCATCGTCTGAACGCGGCGACCATGCTTCTGCGGCTGTATGGCCCGGATCACGCCGCCGTGCGTGCCCACGCCGAGGCCGGCGCACGGGCGATGCAGCGTCTCGAGCACGGCGGCCGATCCATCGTGATCACGCTGGCTGGCCGGCACGGCGTGTGCGACGGCCAGATGCTGGCGTGCAGCCAGGACGTGATGTCGGGGATCGGCGCGATGCTGCTGGCCAGGGGCGCGAACCGGATCGTTCTGGAACCGACATTGACGGCCGCGGCGCTCCTGAGCATGGCTCAACGGTTGCAGGACCCGGGCCATTCGCTTTCGAGCGATGGCATCCCGGGGATCACGATCGGATCGGCGACCGTTCAAGGTCAGGAAGCCGGTGGAGTGGACGTCGATCTTCTGGGCGAGGCCCTGTGCGATGATGTCCCGGCAAGCGAGCGCGCGGTCGAGATCACGTCCATCTGGAATCGCGTGGTGGGGTCGGGCAAGGTGCCGGCGCAGGCGCTTGGCGAGCTTGCGGGGAGCATCGCCGCGGTCGCCACGACGCACACCGACGCGATGCTGGCGCTCTCAAAGATCAAGAGCAACGACGAGTACACCTACGTGCACACGGTGAACGTGGCGTTGATGTCGTCGGCGCTGGCGCAGGCGTGCGGGCTGGCGGCAACAGACGTGCACGACCTGACGATCGCCGCGATCATGCATGACATCGGCAAGACGCGCATCCCGGAGGCGATCCTGAACAAGCCGGGCAAGCTGGACGACGCCGAACTGTTGATCATGCGATCACACCCGGTCGAGGGCGCTCGGCTGCTGCTGGAGATGCCGGAGCTTCCGGACATCGCCGCGATCGTGGCGTATGAGCACCACATCGTGCTCGACGGGAGCGGGTATCCGAGGGTGGGCACCGGGTATCGCACGCATCTGGCCAGCCGGATCGTTCAGATCGCCGACATCTTCGACGCGCTGCGGACCCATCGCCCGTACCGAGCCGCCCTGCCGCTTGCGGAGGTTCAGGCCATCATGGCGCGGGATGTGGGGCGTCGCATCGATGCCGATCTGCTCAGGGTGTTCTTTGACCGCGTGGTCTCCAGGACCGTGGCCGAGACTGCCAGCACGCAAGCGGCCTGAGCCCCACACCCAGTGCTTACCCCAGAAAGCTGAGATGTGAAGATTGCGCCATGGTCTGAGCGCAAACGCGCGGTAGCTTGGAAAGGTCCTGAAACAGATACGGTACACAAGGAGAGAGAGCATGAGAAGCGCGTGTCTTGGTGTGGTGCTGGCCCTGGCGGCCGGTTCGGCCGCTTCGGCGGCAACGGTGTACGTCGACCAGTCGACGGCTCCCTGGCTGGGGTTCATGAACGTGTTCGAGCTGCCGTCCACCGGCGGCGGGTTCGTGTTCGCAAATCCCTGGGGCGTCGCCGACCTTCGGGCCACCTTCAACGACGTGGCCAGCGAGCTGACGCTCAGCCCCAACTCGGTCAACGACGCCTCGAGCTTCTGGTACACCCCCTCCGGCGGCCCCGGGTCGCAGGGCAACAAGATCATGGAGGCGAACCTCTACCAGGAAGTCATCGGCGGCCTGAGCGGCCAGACCGTGGTTTTCCAGGGGAACGTGCTCTCCAACAGCTTTACCTCGGCCCACATCGCCCGGATCTTCATCCGAGACTTCCCGGCGGACTTCTCCTCGGTCAACGAGACCATCGTGCCGCTGACCCCCGGCCCGTTCAGCATCAGCCTGAACACGCTCCCCGGGGCGAACCGCATCGTCCAGTGGGGCTTCCAGGTGCGCGGGGTGAACGTGTGGTCGACGGACGTCGCCCCGTTCGGCACCGCAGTGATCCAGACGATTCCGGCTCCGGCAGCGGCCGGAGTGCTCGGCCTTGCCGGCGTGTGCGCTGCGCGCCGGCGTCGTAGTCGCTAAGTTCCTGTCAGAGCATATCTTCCACGCGACCGCCGATCGATTCGATCGGCGGTCGTGCGTTTTTTGCCCATGCACCGCCCGGAATCAGTGGTGCAGAGCTCGATGCGGCGCACACTCTCGGACCACTTGCGACTGCTGAGGCGCTCGCACGCACGGGTTGGAACTTTTTTTCAGGTACAGCAACCGTAACAGTTGCAGCACTTGGATTGTTCAGGTAGATTGAAGAAGCTGGGCGTCGCGGTCTGCGTCGCTCGCGTCTGAGAGCATCGCCATCTTTTCGGAGATCTGATCATGAAGCGGACGTTTCTGAGCATCGCGGCGATTGTGGCGGCGGGGTGTATGGCGTCGTTGGCGCACGCGCAGAGTGCGGTCGGGAATGCCGGCTTCGAGGACGAGCCGCTGTATGACCAGCCGGTGCCGCCGCTGGGCAACTGGACGGGGTTCTTCGGCGGACCGCCGACGGCGGTGCTCGCGGCGTTGCGAGACACAACGGCGCCGCGGACCGGAGCGTCTGCGCTTCGGCTTGCGATCGGCGTCGAGGGCAACTCGTTCTGCGGTATGCAGCAGCCGATCACCGGCCTGCAGCCGGGCGTGACCTATCGCATGGAGATCTGGGCCCGGGCGGCGGGGCCGGTGAACAACGGGGTGGAGTACCGGATCGAGTGGAAGAACGCGGCGGGCGGGATCATCGGCGATCAGTTCGCTCTGACGCAGCGAATCGACGGAGCCCTGACCAACACGTACCAGCCCTTCGCCTTCACGGCGGTGTCGCCTCCCGGCGCGGCTGGTGCGAATCTGGTGGTCGCGCTGCAGACGTTCGCGTTCAATCCGTTGACGCCCGTGTTCGACACCCAGGTGTACATCGACGACGTGTCGTTCTCGGCGGTCTCGCTGCCCGCGCAGGGGGCGTGCTGCCTGCCCGACGGGTCGTGCACGGTGGCGCTGATCGGGGCGTGTCCGGTCGGTTCGACGCAGCAGGCCGCGGGGACGACCTGCTCGCCCAACCTGTGCCCGGCTCCGAGCATCGGCGCGTGCTGCAACAACGCGACCGGCGCGTGCCTGGTGGTTGATCAGTCGGTGTGCACGACCCTCGGCGCAAACTACCGGGGCAACGGCACGACCTGCAGCGTGGGCCAGTGCACGGCGACGCCCGTGTGCCGAGCGGACTTCAACGGCCAGAACGGCGTGGACGTTCAGGATATCTTCGAGTTTCTCAACGCCTGGTTCGCGGGCTGTCCGTGAGCCCGGGCTGAGAGCGTCGGGGGCCGTCCCGTGCTGCACGGCTCCCGGCGCTATTTCTGGTCTTGGTCACCGAGAAGAGCAAGGACTGCCGCATGTCTTCGGTACGAACCATCGCGAAGATCGCCAAGGTGTCAGTCGCCACCGTCTCGCGCGCACTGAACAACCACCCGGACGTGGATCCGGCGACGCGTGATCGGGTGCTGTCGGCGGCGAATCAGACCGGGTACGCGCCGCAGATGGGCAAGCGACTGACGACGGTGCTGGGGCTTGTGTATCCGGGCGAACCGGTGAAGGCCGACTACGGCGCGTTCGACTCGGCGGTGCTCGCGGGGATTCTCCGGGGCGTGAATGACCACAGGTTCGATGTGAAGCTCATCAACCTGCAGCGTGACAAGTCGATCGAGGAGACCTACACGCAGTTCTTCATGCGCAAGGGCCTTCGCGGGGTCGTGCTGCGGACGTTCGAGAACTCGCGTTCGATCTGCTCGACGATCGCGGCGGAGGGCTTTCCCTCGATCGTGGTCGCCGACCGATTCGACGATCCGCGCGTGAACTACATCTGCTGCGACTCCAAGGGCGACAGCCGTCGAGCCGTGGAGCACCTGATCGAGCTTGGCCACCGGCGGATCGCGTGCTGCGTGCACCACGTTCCGGACACGGATCATCGTGATCGGCGAGAGGGGTATCAGCAGGCGCTCGAGGATCACGGTCTGGCGTTCGATCCCGCGTTGCTCTACGAGATCGTGGGCAGCTTCGACGGGGGCGTGGCGGCGATCAACCGGATCATGGGGCAGCCGCGTCCGCCGACGGCGATCTACTTCACGGATCCGCTGGCGACGCTGGGTGCGATGCGGCGGTGTCAGGAGCTGGACATTCGCGTGCCGCAGGATCTGTCGATCGTGGGATTCGATGACAGCGACATTCGCCAGCACACCTGGCCGCCGTTCACCGCGGTGTGCCAGGACGCGAAGATGCTGGGCGAGGAGGCGGCGCGGTGGCTGACGGCGAGCGTGCTGGGGCAGGCGCCGGCGCGGCTTCGGCTGATTCGTCAGACGATGCTGGAGATCAACCTGACGACCGCACCTCCGCCCAAGGTGCGGTTCCGCGTGTTGCCCGACGGGACTCGTCTGTCTGTCGGGGAGTCGATTTCCTGAGTCTTTTCGTCCGGGGCGCGTTGCGCTCCGTGTGTTGCGCACACCCATGAGGACGCCATGTACACGGATCAGAAACACGTCACTTCCGCCGCGAAGCAGCGTCGCGGGTTCACGCTCATCGAGCTGCTGGTGGTGATCGCGATCATCGCGTTGCTGGTGGGCATCCTGCTGCCCTCGCTGGGCAAGGCGCGGGACTCGGCGCGGGACGTGCTGTGCCGGTCGAATCTCCGCCAGCTCGCGCTCGCACAGAACATCTACGCGACCGACAACAACGGGAAGTTCCCGCCCATTCTCGAGGCAGCGCCGGATCCGGAGACCGGCAAGATCAACATGATCTGGTACGACGAGACCCGCATCGGGCGGTATCTGCCGCAGCAGAACGACTCGAACCTGCTCCCGGGCAACGTGAAGAACAACACGGTCGGTGGCGGGGTGATGCAGTGTCCGAATCATCCCGCGGCGGGTCGCTCGTACAGCATGAACTTCTGGGCGGCGAGTGCGGGGAGCTGGCGGACGGGCACTTCGGGGACGTTTGAGTCCTTTGCTCCGGGCGCCAATCCGCTGGTGCCGCAGGAAGCGCTGCTTGGTCGCGGGTTTGACCTGAACGTCGACCTGCCGTCCAAGACGCTGATCATGGCGGAGGCGTGGGGGACGTTCCGATCCGACGACACCACCAAGCCGCGGACCTGGTTCACCAACGGGCAGATCGGGTACATCGGCACGCCGGGCCTGAGGTTTGGCGGGGGCACGGGGCTTGGCGGATTCGCGTTCCCGGAAGTCGACTTCCGGCTGTCTCCGGAGTGGACTGGCGCGTTTCCGAAGTCGTATTTGCCGTACTACCGCCACCCTCGGCGGACCAAGGAGATCGACGCCTTGAAGGGCAGCACGAACATCGGGTTCGTGGACGGGCACGTGGATCAGTTCTCGTTTGAGAAGCTGGTGAATCGCGCGACGGGGACGAGCACGAAGCAGGTCCTGTGGTCCACGCTGGACTACAAGATGGAGCCGTGATCGGCGAGTGAGACGCCCACCATCGGGAACCGCGACTCGTGATCGACGCCCTGATCGACATGATCCGAAGGATGTCGGCCTCGCGCGGGGTCATGGTGATCGCGCTGCTGGGGATCGCGTCGTCGATCGCGGTCGCCGTGCTGCCAGCCAGGCCGCCGTCGGGCGTGCAGATGTGGACGTTCGCCCGGCTGCACAAGCAGATGTACGACCCGATCATCGCCGACTGGCCCGCAGAGCTGCGTCCAGAGATCACGCTCATGAGCTTTCCAGCGCTTGAGCGTCGGATGCTGCAGGGGTTTCTGGCCCGGACGCCGACGGCGGAGCTGATCGAGTGCGAACGGCGTTCGGCGGCGAGGGCGTTTGTCGGCCCTCTGGAAAGCGTGGGGTTCACGGACCTGACCGATCGGCTGCGTTCGGAGGGCCTGCTCGATCAGATCAACGGTCCATCGTTCGGCCCATGGTCATCGCGCGGGCGGATCTTCGGCCTGCCGCACGACGTCCATCCGGTCATGCTCGGGTATCGGGCTGATCTGGTCGAGGCGGCGGGGATCGACGTCTCGACCATCGAGACGTGGGACGACTTCGTGCGCGTCATGGGACCGCTCATGAGCGAGAGGGGTCCGGACGGGAAGCCGGTGCGGTATCTGCTCAACCTGTGGGAGGACAAGGAGGACCTGATCGAGGTGCTGCTGCTGCAGGCGGGGGGCGGGTACTTCGACGAGCAGGAGCGCGTGCGGATCGCCACGCCCGTGAACGCGAGGGTCATCTCGACGATCGTGATGTGGTGCCGAGGTCCTGGGCGGATTGCGGCGGACGCGGCGGACTTCTCGGCAAGCGGGAATCAGCTCAAGGCCGAGGGTTATGTGGTCGCGGCGTTCATGCCGGACTGGATGTGCAACGTCTGGAAGAATGAGATTCCGCAGCTCTCGGGCAAGATGAAGCTGATGCCCCTGCCGGCGTGGACCAGGGGTGGTCGCCGCACGAGCGTGTGGGGCGGGACGATGCTGGGCATCTCGCGGACCGCGCCGGACCAGGAGCGCTTGTGGAGGATCGCCAGCAAGCTCTACCTTTCGCCGGAGCTTGCGCGTTCGCTGTACACGACTGGGGACATCATCACGCCTGTGCGGACGCTGTGGAACGATCCGATCTTCGACGAGCCGGACCCGTACTTCTCGGGCCAGCGCAAGGGCCGGGACTACATCGCCTTGGCACCGGATGTCCCGAACCGGACGAGTTCGCCGTACAACGTGATGGCCAAGCTGCGCGTGCAGACGGCGGTGATCGCGCTCTCGACGCACGCGATGCGGATCGGTGCGACGAGCGTGGAGCAGCTCGAGCCCCGGGCGATGGAGCTGCTGAAGGTTGCCGAGAATCAGGTGCGGGCGCAGATCAAGCGGAACGTGTTCCTGGATTCCGGCGGCGACGCAACCGACGGAGGGGGCTCATGACGCGCACCGCGGGACGGTTCAGCATCGCTCCGTGGCTGCTGCTGGGGCCGTTTCTGGCGTGCTTCGGGGTGTTCTTCGCCCTGCCGCTGGTGCAGTCGGTGGGGCTGTCGATGCGTCAGACGTTCGGGCCGGCGGCCTCGGAGTTCGTGGGGGCGGCGAACTATCGGAACGTGATGGCCGACCCGCTGTTCTGGAAGGCGGTTCGGAACACGGTGGTGTTCACCGTCGGCAACGTGATCATCCAGTTGCCGCTGGCGCTGCTGCTGGCGATGCTGCTCAACCGGCCGGGACTGCGGTGGCGGGGCGCGCTCAGGGCGATCTTCTTTGCGCCGGTGCTTGTCGGAGTGGTGTTCGTGGCGATGATCTTCGGGGTGATCTTCGAGAAGCGCACGGGGCTGGTGAACCAGGCGCTGCACTCGATGATCGGGTGGGATCTGGATTTTCCATGGTTGCAGAGGTACGTGATGCCCGCGATGATCATCGCGTCGCTCTGGCAGTATCTGGGCTTCAACATGGTGTACTTCCTGGGCGCGCTGCAGAACGTCCGGAAGGAGCTCATCGAGGCATCGACGCTGGACGGCGCGGGGCCCTGGCAGCGGTTCCGCCACGTTGTGGTGCCGCAGATTCGCCCGGTGGCGAGCTTCGTCGTGCTGCTCTCGATCGTGGGGAGCTTTCAGCTCTTCGAGCTGCCGTACGTGCTGTTCAACGGCACGGCGGGACCGGACAATCGCGGGCTGACGATCGTGATGTATCTGTACCAGATGGGCTTTGACCAGGGCGATCTTGGGTATGCCAGCGCGGTGGGCTGGCTGCTGGCCGCGCTGCTCATCGTCTTTGCGCTTCTCCAGCGACGTCTGGCCGGCGAAGCCGGGAGAGGAGCGCGGGCATGAGCGGGACGACCAGACACGATCGCACGCACTGGGGCGTGTACCTGCTGCTGATGCTCGGGGCCGCGCTGACGCTGGTGCCGTTTGCCTGGCTGATCTCCGGCGCGTTCAAGCGGAACGAGGATTTCTTCACGTCGACGTTCCTGCCGCGGGGCGAGGGCGCTCTCGGCATCGCGTGGGACAAGCTGACGCTGGACAACTTCCGCGTGCTGCTCGACACATCCGGCATCGTCCGCTCGATGCTGAACTCGGTGTTCCTCTCGTCGGTGACGGCGATCCTTGCGACGCTGGTGTGCGCGGCGGCGGGCTTTGCGCTCGCCAAGCACGAGTTCCGCGGACGTCGCGTGGTGACAGGCATCGTGCTGGCGGCGGTGATCGTGCCGCCCACGCTGCTGCTCGCGCCCGGGTATCAACTGCTGTTCAAGCTCAACCTGCTGGATACGTTCAGCGGACTGATCATCCCGGCGATCGCGCCGGCGTTCGGGGTGTACCTCTTTCGACAGGCGGCGGCCAGTTCGGTGCCCAATGAGCTGCTGGAGGCCGCCCGGCTCGACGGGTGCGGAGAGCTCCGGATCTTCTTCACGGTGGTGATGCCCCTGCTTCGTCCCATGGCCGGGGCGTTCATGCTCATCACGTTCCTGGGTGTGTGGAACAACTTCATCAACCCGCAGATCGTGCTGCAGAGCGAGAGCAAGCTCCCGCTGGCGGTCGCCGTCAGCCAGCTTCGCGGGGTGTACTACCAGGATTACGGCTTGCAGATCGCGGGCACGCTGGCGTCGGTCGTCCCGGTGCTGGCGCTCTTCATGCTGCTTCAACGAGAGTTCGTTTCCGGCCTCACCAGCGGCGCGGTCAAGGAGTGACCGCTTCAGGAGTTGACGACACGATGTTTCCCGACACATTCACATGGGGCGCAGCGTCCAGCGCCTACCAGATCGAGGGCGCGGCAGCGGTCGACGGTCGCGGGCCGTCGGTGTGGGATGAGTTCTGCAAAAAGCCCGGTGCGGTTCACCTTGGTCAGTCCGGCGAGTCGGCGTGCGATCATTACCACCGCTTCCGCGAGGACGTGGGGATCATGAAGTCGATCGGCCTCAAGGCCTATCGGTTCAGCATCTCCTGGCCAAGGGTGCTGCCCGAGGGCGTCGGCAGGCCCAACGCGGCGGGGCTGGAGTTCTATGACCGCCTGGTTGATGCTCTGCTCGAAGCGGGAATCGAGCCCTGGGTGACCCTTTTTCACTGGGACATGCCTCAGGCCCTGCAGTCCAGGGGCGGGTGGCTCGAACGCGACTCGGCGAGGTGGTTCGCCGAGTATGCCCAGCTCATGTCCACGCGACTCTCCGATCGCGTCAGCAACTGGATCACGCTCAACGAGCCGCAGGTCTACATCAACCTCGGGCACAAAGACGGCAAGCACGCGCCGGGACTCACGCTGAGCTTCGCGGAGTGCCTCAAGGCCGGGCATCACACGCTGCTGGCTCACGGGATGGCGACTCAGGCGCTCCGGGCCCACGCCCGAAAGCCGATCAAGGTCGGGTGGGCCCCGGTGGGGCACACGGTGTGCGCCGCGACCCAGGATCCCGCCGACGTCGACGCCGCACGCACGGCGATGTTCGCGATCACGCGCAAGGACTTCTGGAACAACACCTGGTTCGGCGATCCGGTGTGCCTCGGGCACTATCCCGCCGACGGCGTGGAGCTGTTCCGAGAAGAGATGCCGACGATCGAGCCGGGAGACATGAAGACGATCTGTCAGCCGATCGACTTCTACGGGGTGAATATCTACAGCGGCTCGGAGGTTCGGGCCGGGCCCGACGGCAAGCCGCTGGACATCCCGCCGCCCCCTGGTGCGCCGATCACCACGTTCCGATGGCTGATCCGTCCAGAAGTGCTGTACTGGGGGCCGCGACTGCTTGGCGAGCGGTATCGCCTGCCCGTCGTGGTCACCGAGAACGGCATGTCGAACGTGGACTTCGTCGACCTCGACGGCCGCGTGCAGGATCCGCAGCGGATCGACTACACGCGTCGCCACCTGCTGGAGGTTCGGCGTGCGATCGCCGACGGCGTGAACCTCAGGGGCTATTTCCACTGGTCCATCATGGACAACTTCGAGTGGGCCGAGGGGTACAAGGAGCGGTTCGGCATGGTCCACGTGGACTATGTCACCCACGAGCGCCGGCTGAAGGACTCGGCGCTGTGGTACAAAGAGGTGATCGCAACCAAGGGCGCGTCGCTCGCGAAGAAACTCGATGCGATGCAGCCGGTCGTGCGTCCAAGGTCCGCCGTGAGTCGTTTGAACCAGTGAGGCCATGCATGCGTCACTCCCTGATGATCGTCGGTCGAGCCGTCGCGCTCAG
>DHLW01000093.1:4401-11001 GCA_002405485.1 Phycisphaerales bacterium UBA4658 | reverse complement strand
CCATCGGCTGGTCTGGAACGAGGAGTTTTCCGGCTCGGCGGTGAATCCCTCGCGCTGGAACTTCGAGAACATCGCCTGGCCGCATAATGGCGAGGCCCAGTTCTACCTGCCGCAGAACGCTTCGGCGAGCGGCGGGCTGCTGCGCATCCGCGCCGAGCGGCAGAGCGTCGGCGGGCGGCCGTACACCTCAGCCCGGATCAACACCGACAACACGTTCGAACAGCAGTACGGACGCTTCGAGGCCCGCATGAAGGTCCCCGCCGGGCGCGGCTACTGGCCCGCGTTCTGGCTCCTCCCCGCCAGCGGGGCGTGGCCGCCAGAGATCGACGTCATGGAGATCCTGGGTCACCAGACGAGCACGGTCTACATGACGCAGCACTTCGGCCCGACCAGCGCGCCCGCGAACTTCGGCGGGAGCTTCACCGGGCCGGACTTCGCCGCGGATTTCCACGACTTTGCGGTCGAGTGGTCCCCGAACCGCATCGACTGGTTCGTGGACGGGGTGCTCCGGTTCAGCACCACCACCAACGTCCCGCAGGAGCCGATGTACGTCGTGCTGAACCTCGCCGTGGGCGGATGGTGGCCCGGGTATCCGGATGCATCGACCGTGTTTCCGCAGGAGTTGCTCGTCGACTGGGTGCGCGTCTACATGCGCGACGTGCCGCTGGCCAATCCGAGCTTCGAAACGCTCAGCGGCGGGGCGCCGGCCTCGTGGCAGCTCTTCGGCAACGCGCAATCCTCGACCACCGCCGCGACCACGGGAACGCGGAGTATCCGGGCCTTTGGCGTCGGGGGCGCGGGCCCGCACTACGCCGGTGTGTTCCAGAACCTCCCCGCATCGCCCGGACAGGTCTGGCTGGCCACCGCGAATCTGCGCCACCTTCTCGGCGATCGCCTCGGCGGGTCCAGCTTCGTCGATCTGAAGATCGAGTGGTTCAACCGCCAGAATCAGCTCATCTCGGCCGACGCGGTGACGGCGTTGAACCCCGCTTCGCCGACCGACACGACCATTCCGGCGTCGGTGCAGGCCACGGCGCCGTCGGGGACCGCCTCGGCACGGATCGCGATCGTGTACGCGCAGCCGGGGGCGGGCTCGGGCTCGGTGTACATCGATGACGCGACCTTCGCCTACATCTCCCCGGCCGTGGTCACGGTCTGTGTCGCGGACGTCAACAACTCGGGCGTGGTGGACATCATCGACATCTTCGAGTTTCTCAACGCGTGGTTCGGGCTTCGGCCCCCGGCGGACTTCGATCTTTCCGGCGACATTTCCACGCAGGACATCTTTACCTTTCTGAACTCCTGGTTCCGGGGCTGCCCATGACGCTGCATCGACTCGCCGCCGCACTCCTTCCGATCCTGCTGTGCGCCGCGTGCGCCTTCGGTGGATCGGCCGAAGCGAAGACCCGGTACACGGTCGTCCGCGATGACAAGGGCATCTGGTGGTTCCAGGGGCCGGACGGCAAGCGGTTCTTCTCTCTGGGCATCAACAACATCAGCCACGAGCCCTTCATGCCAAGACCCGGCACGAAGTTCTACAACCCGGTGCCCGGCGAGTTCAAGGGAGACCTTGCCGCCTGGGGGAAGTGGGCCAACGACCTGCTGCGCGACCACAACTTCAACACAGTCGGCGCGTGGAGATCCGGCGCCATCCCGACTGGCAACGGCATCGTGTCGACCCCCGTGCTGTACGTCGTGGAGCACGAGGGCACGCGCTGCCTGTCGCCGCTGCGGCCGGACTTCGAGCAGTACGTCCGCGCCAATACCCGGGCCGCGATCGCCAAGATCCCCAAGGATGCGGACCTGCTCGGCGTCTTTCTCGATAACGAGATGCCGTGGTATGGCAAGTCCGGGTGGGACGACATCGCGACCTACACGCTGCTCGAGCAGGCCCTCGAGCTTCCGGCCACCGACGTTCGCCACGTGGGGGCGATGAAGTTCCTCGCCGCGCGGCACGCGGATGCGGCTTCGTTCGCCAAGGCCTATGAGGTCGAGATCGCGTCGTGGGATCAGGTCAGTGCCGATCTCTTCAAGATGAACACGACCGCGGCGGCCAAGGACGACCGGACCGCATTCACCGCGATGCTCGCCGAGAAGTTCTACGAGACCACGACGCGGATCGTGCGCGAGGAGCTGCCCGGGGTGCTCATCCTTGGAACGCGCATCCCGGGCAACGCTCCCGACGCGGTGATCCGCGCCTGCGGCAAGTACTGCGACGTGATGTCGGTGAACGAGTATCGCGCCGAGGCCTCCGCCAGCGAGTACACCCTCACGCGATTCTGGCTGCTGGGCGGCAAGCCGATCATGCACACCGAGTACTCCTGGAGGGCCAAGGAGAACGCCAGCGGCAACCCGAACACCCGCGGCGCGGGATCGGTCGTGCAGACGCAGGCCGATCGAGGGCGAAACTACCAGGCCATCGTCTCCGACATCGCGACCGTGCCCTACGTCATCGGCTCGCACTGGTTCGAGTTCGCAGACCAGTCGCCCCAGGGACGATTCGACGGCGAGGACTCCAACTACGGCGTCGTGAGCATCCACAACAAGCCCTATGTCGAGCTGCTGTCGGCCATGCGCGAGACCAACGCCCGGGTGCACGAGCTGCACGCTCGGAGCACGCGGGTCATGCCCACGGAGATGCCCAAGCCCAAGGGCGTGACGTTTGTCCCGGGACAGCATCCCGGGCGGCCCCCCACAATGGATCTGCTTGCACCCTGGGTGCGCGAGCCGGAAATCTGGGGCGGCGCGGAGTCCAAGCTCAACTGGAGCCGCAAGGACTCAACACTGGTGCTGGAGTATGACACCGGGACGCAGTTTGGCGCGGGGATCAACATCTTCGGGCCAAAGTCCATGGCCATCGCCCGCGGTCCAGGCAACGCCACCGACCTGGACGGCTATGCGACCGTTGTTCTGGACATGGAAGCGCCCAAGGGCGTGCAGATGAACCTCGTGCTCGCCGAGGCCGGCGCAGCTCATCCCGGGGCCGGCGCGTTCGATGTCTCCGCCGGAGACGACGGGGAGGGGTTCATATCCGCGGCGTTCTACGGCAAGGGCGAGCGCACGACCTATCGGGTTCGGATCACGGACCTTACCCGACAGATGTTCTTCGGGAACCAGTCGGGTGCCCTGCGGGTGGACATGCAGGCCGTTCGCAACACCGGGCTGCAACTCTCCGGCTCGCCGCGGACTGGGACGGTGATCGTGCACCGGATGTTCTTGGAGAGATGATCGAGCTGCGGCCCGCGAGCACTTCTCCAGCCCCGCCCCAGCCCCCGATCCCGCCCTCACCCCGCCCGCGGCCTAAGCCCCACGGGCCAAGTGGCCCAATACACCCGAGAGGACTCGAACCTCTAACCCTTGGTTCCGAAGACCAATGCTCTATCCATTGAGCTACGGGTGCGACGTTCAGAGTGTACGCCTCGTGAACGGGGAGCGGTCGAGCGAATCAACTGGGTGCGAGACCGATCGGTGGTAGAATGGATCCATGTTCAACGCGATGTTCTCGCGTGAGTTCTGGGCCGAGCGGGGCGAAGCGATGCGGCGGGTCCATTCCCGATGGCTGAGCCGCGCGGTGCAGCATGGTGTGCGCCCCCCGCGCATACCGGTCCGGAAAGTGACCGACGGCGGGTGGGACGCGCTCATGTCCACGCCGGAGGGCCGCGCCTGGGCGGACGAGTTCTGGCAGAGCGCGTTCGAGCATCCAGACAGCCGATAGCCGCGCCCGGGGGCCTGCACGCCGAATAGGATCACGCCGATGCTCGACGCGAACCTCACGCTCGCTCAGTCCGGCGGCCCCCCGCTGACGCAGTACATGCAGCTCCTGGTGGTGCTGCTTGTGCTGCTGTTCTCGTTTCTCGGGTGGGTGTTTCGCAAGCTGAAGGAGCGGCGTGAGAAGGCCGAGAGCGAGGCCCTGCGTCGCCGAGCCCGCGAAGAAGCCCTGCGGACGGGCAGACTTGAGACGTCGACGCGGGCGGGAACGCCGGCGGTGCCGATGTCGCAGAGCGTGCCGAGCACCCTGCAGCCATCGATCGAGGACGATGCCAAGCGTCGGCTCGCCGAGCTTGCCGCACGCCGTCGGCGTGAGCTTGCCGAGATGATGAAGCAGGGCGGGGGCTCCGCCGGCGGAGCGGGGAGCGGCGGCGGAAGCACGATGTCCAGTCCGCCGCCGGTGGTGCCGACTTCGCCGGCGCCGGCACGAACCGCGCCCCCGGTCGCCCCCCGAAACTCGGGACAGCGTACACCGACTCGGCCGCCATCCATCGAGCAGCAGCAGCGGGCCCAGCGGGAGCGTGCGGCACGGGAGAAAGCGGCACGAGATGCCGCCGCCCGAGAGCGGGCTGAACAACAGGAGCGTCAGCGTCAAGCTCGGGAAGAGGCGCTGGAGCGGGCCGAGCGCGAGCAGGCGCAGCGCGACGCGGACGAGGTTCCGCACCTGCGCCGCGGGACTCGGACGCCCGCCGAGCCCGCCGCCGTGGCCCGCATGAGCGCGGCGGCGGCCAAAGCCGGCGGCGGCGTGACCGCCGGCGCGGATTGGCGAAAGGCCATCGTCATGGCGGAGCTGCTGAATCGTCCGCTCGCGCTGCGCGAGCCGGACGAACGCACCGAGTGACGAGTGCAAGGGCGGCCGCTTGCCGGGGCGCGACCGGCTTCCATCTCAAGGAACGTGCGTGCTCAGCACCTTGGTCAGCGTGTTCTGCCTGGACGGCACGCCGAACACTGTCGTGCGTTCCTGCTCGCGTTCGGCGACGATCCCCACGCCGTCCACGACCCAGAGCTCATTGACGTTGGTCACTCGAGCCGGTGCAAGATCGGCAGTCATGCGGGAGACGATCTTTCTCGCCGTGAACGCGCCCGCCCCCGTCGTGACACGCTCGTCGCCCACGTAGACGATCGTGCTCCTGGCTGTGCCCGATGCCTTGACGCGCGTGCGGTCGCCAAGCGGGTGCACGGTCATGAGCAGTTCCTGGGCATAGCTCGCACCGGGAGTCGTGGCGGAACCCGCGTTGGTGCCGGGGGTCGGAGCGCCCGCTCCCGGACCGGCCCAAGGCAAGTTGTTCGGCATGACCACCAGCGCGGGAGAGAAGACGACCTCGACGCGTTCGACGCGATCGATCCGCTCGGCAATTGCGACATAGCCGCTGGGATCGATGATCATCCGGGCCTCGGTCAGGGCCGGGACCTCCGGGCGAAGGCCAGCCGCCGCATGCGTTGCCGCCTCCGACGGGTACTCCCGGACCCACCAGCTCCGTCCTGCACAGTGGCAGTCGGGCGGGGCATCGCGGATCACGACGCGCAGCGCATCATCTCCGACCGGGCGGCCGTCCGGCCCGATCGCTTCGTAGATCAGCGTGCGCGACACCCGCACGCTCAGGGTCTCCGCCGAAAGCGGCGAGGTGGGGATGCCCCCGGCGCCGGCTGAACCGAGCGCCGACATGGCGGACGTACGGCCGGGCTGGCCGACCGTCGGGGCGGGCCGCTCGGTGGAGTCCAGCCCCCCACTCTGGCAGCCACCAAGGCCGGCGGCGAGGATCAACAGCACGGACCCGAGCAGAATGCGATGACACGGCTGAACCATTCCCGCCCTCACTTCGACGAATCAGAGCCAGCATCCATGAACACATCGCGCAGATTCGGGTGCCGGAGCCCCGAATACAGGGGTTCCCGGGCCAAAGCCGATACACTTAGGACTATGGCACACGGCAATGAGCGTACGCACGGGGGTGAACCGGGCCGGTTCCACGTCGGCGTGGTCGGGGTGCTCCTGGCCTCCAGTCTGATGGCGAGCGGGTGCATCGACAATGAGGCCCGCCGCCAGATGGCCCAGGCCGACAGCATTCTCGCGCCGGTCTTTCGCCAGACCACACCCGCCGAGGCGGCCACGTGGGCTGCCGATCCCTATGACGCCGACAAGCGTGCGCGAGGGATGAATCTGCTTGCCAATGCTCCTTTTGGCGGGGCGGATGCGTACTTGAAGATGTATCGGGAGCGGCTGGGCGATACGTCGGCGCCGGTGCGTGCGGTCGCATGCCGGGCCTTGGGACTGCACGGCTCTCCGGAAGATGCTCCGAAGATCGCCGCGCTCACCAGGAGCGAGGAGATCCTCGTTCGCCTGGAGTCGACTCGGGCGTTGCAGCGGCTGCACAACCGTGCGGTGATCCCGGCGCTGATCGAACGGCTGGACCCTGAGAAGGAGGCCGAGCAGGAGATCCGGGCCGAGGCGGCCAGCGCGCTTGGTCAATATGCCGAGGCGGGTGTGATGCAGGCGCTCATCGCCGCACTCGGGGATTCGAGCCTGCTTGTGAACACCAGCGCGCACTCGTCGCTGCGGACGATCACCGGCAACGACGAACTGGACGCCGACCGCAAGGCGTGGGTGCAGTGGGCCAAGGAGACGGACAGGCCGTTTGCGAATCGCCGGGCGTATGTCTATCCGGTGTTCTGGCGTGAGCGTCGATGGCTGGACTATGTCCCGTTCATGCCGCCGGTGCCCAACGAGCAGGCGTCGACGCCGGCCGGGTTCTCTCTGGAGAACCCGGGAGCGTCCGGCGGGGGAGCACCGGTCGGGCAAGGAGGCTGCGCGCCGGGCCCCGGCGGCCCGCC
>DHLW01000093.1:0-4321 GCA_002405485.1 Phycisphaerales bacterium UBA4658 | reverse complement strand
ACCGGTCGGGCAAGGAGGCTGAGCGCCGGGCCCCGGCGGCCCGCCTCCCTGGCCAACCGATCACCGTCGTGCTCTATCGCGCCGATCGGATGTCCAGCCGCCACATCACGGCCTTGGATGTGATCGCATTCCCGGTGAGCTGCACCTGCCGTCGCGACGGGATGGTCATCGTCTTGTACCCCGTCTCACCCACCTTGACGCGGTCGGCGGAGAAGAACTCGAAGTTGTACTGCACGGTGTACTCGTTGTCGGCCTGCGACCGGGCCGGAACCTGCACGAACAGCGGTCGATCCGCCGTCGGGGCCTGGAAGACGATCGAGTCGTAGTCCACGGCGATGAACTTGGCGAGCGAGCCGTCGACGGTGATGTTGGGATATGCCGCCGCGACGATCGGATCCGGACGAGCCCCCGCCGGGCCCCGAGGTCCGGAGTCACACCCGGCGCACACGATCGTTGCGCCCGCCAGGGCAAGCATGGTCAGAAGGTTCTTCATGTTCAGTGTCCTCATGAGTGCGAACGAGTCCTGTCTTCGTGCGTTCATCAGCGACGAGCGCTGGTCGATCCCGCAACTGCGTTGGGGTCGCGGGCGATTTCCTCTGCGAGCTGCCTGACCTGCGCGGAGCGCGGACGGTATGGCCCGTGCTCCTGCCCGAACAGCCGGGCAAACCCCGCCGATCCGGCCCTTGGCGAGTACAAGGACCAGCCGCCTTCGAGGATGTGCAGGCCGATCGGACCGGCATCGCGACCGGCGATGCGGATGCCCTCTTGCCTGTACAGATCCACAAGGTCGTTGAGCGTGAAGTTCCTCAGGTATCCGCTGCGCTGATACGAGGTGAGCACGTCCTCATTGGGCGTCTTCACGCAGCGCCCGCCGAGGATGTACGGGTAGTTGTCCGTGGTCGGCGGCCCGGTCTCGTCGCTCGCGTACAGGATACTTCCGGAGACCGCCCACGCCCGCGCGGGCGCGGTCGGCAGCCGCGCGTACCGAACCTGCACCGTGCCGCTCGGAGGGCTCGGCACACCCGCCAGAACCATCCGGGCCGACGGGATGCCCTCGATCGACAGATCGATCGTCGACATGGGCTCGGTGAGATTCAGCAGCGCGACATAGGTGCGCTGCGGCAGGGTTTCGACGTGCCGAGTGTCGGCGCCGCTGGTGGCCTTCATCGCCGCGCCGATCCCCGCCAGAATCAGGCCCGCGGCCTGGACGTTGCGGTCGTCCGACACGGCCGCCGTCGTCAGCCCGCCCAGCAGCAACCCGGAACCGATCGTGGACTTCGCCAGACGGACGTCCTCGAGGTTGTTCCAGCGCAGGTCCATCGCCATCTGGTTGGTGTCGGCGACCACCGGGAAGACGCCGTCTCGGCCCCCCGCGCTCACGCGGAGCATCTCCGATCCGGATCTGGTGACCGGCCGAAACGACGCGATGGCTCCGTCCGGACCGGTCTGGAACTTCTCCGGCCCAAGACCGTAATCCACGACCAGGACCGTGTTGTACGCCCCGGTCTGGATGGTCTCGATGAGCGGGCCAAGGTGCGGGGCGACCAGCGCGAGCTGGCGGGCGACTTCCTCGGCCTCGCCGGGAAACGCCCCGACAAGCTGCCGCGTGGCGATCGCCTTGAGCACATAGCCCAGCGCAAAGTCCGATGGAGTGGGCGTGGTCAGCTCCAGCAGGCGGCGATCATCCACGCCGGAGAGACCGGAGATGAGCCGCTCGCGCTCGCTCCCCTGCGAGCCGCCGCGGGCGACGATCCTGCTCACGTCCCTGATCTGAAAGAGCGCGCTGCCGGCGCTGGCTCGGACGTTGCCCCAGTCCCCGTTCATGCCGTCCAGGACCGCGATCTGCGCAAGCGCCATCGCCTGCTCGAACGGCTCGCCCTTCCACACCCGCGCGTTCTGCTCCCCGAAGACGAACGCCCCGAACCCGTTGCCCTCGTTCACGCCCTGCGTCCGGAGGAAGTCATAGATCCGATCGGCGACGGGCTCGGCCTGATCCGGAAGGCCCTCGGCCAGGGCCATCTGCACGATCTTCATCCGGTCCAGCATGTACGAACGATCGCGCGGATCGCTCGTCGCGGTCTGCTCAGCCTGCACCCGGGCGCGGCCGAACTCCCCGTCGGCCGTCATCGCCGTCACCCGGCCGTCACGGCGATATCCGGGCGTGCACCCCAAGGCGCTCACGCACACTGCCACCATCAACACTGCCGCCACACTCGCCCGCATGCGTCCACTCCGGCATCAGTCGATGAGCGATCCATGAGCGAGCCGGGAGATCTCCGTCTGCCCGGACCAGTTGACCTCGCGAGATCGAATGTCGGAGACCACGTACTCGAAGAGGAACGTGTCGCGACGCTGCACGCGATCCGAACCCGCGTTCTCGCCCCCGCCCGCGCGGGTGAGCGACCGCAGCCGCCCGCTGAACAGGTGCGTCGGCTCGAGTTGGGCCGCCGGCTCGTTCACCGTCAATCCGGCGCGAGCGATCGCCTCGCTGCGGAGCGGGGGCATCTGCACGACAACGTTCCTGGACCGAAGCATGTCCAGCATGCGCTGATTCAGCAGCACCATGGACATCGCCGCCCACTGATCGCCCTGCGAGAGCCGGTTGTCGGAGAGATTCTCCAGCCGCTCCGGCCGCAGCACGATCCTGGGTGACTGGGTGTCGCGCCCTCTGAGCCAGTCGCTTCCCGCGAGCTGATCGACGATCTGCATGGTGTTCACGCGCAGATCGGCGGCACGCAGGAGCGTGGTGCGCTCCGGGGGCGCGGCGCACCCGACGCCCGCCACGCCGACAAGCACGAGCGACAGCGCGAAGCAGCCCCGAGCCATGATCCGTCGCTCGCTCATCGGAACTGCTTGAACTCAAACTGGCGGGCGTAGACGATCTCACGCGACTCGGCGCTGGTGAGCGTGAAGTCGAACAGATACGTGCTCTGAACTCCGCCGCCGCGGGAGAGCTCGCTGAAGGTTCCCTGCAGGAAATAGGTGTCGCCGACGGCGTACTGCGCGACGTTCCCCGTGGCGCCGGCGAGCTGCGCGTCGCGGTCGACGCGGTCGCGACGCTCCACGATCTTGGCCCCGCGACGGACGAAGTCCGACTGCTGCAGCGTCAGGAACACCCGGCGCTGGATCGCCGCGAAATCCGACGACGGCGTCTGGGTCATGTTCTGAATCGACCCCATCTCCAGGATCACGCGATACTGAGACTGCTGGATGTTGGGGATCGACATGAAGTCCGCCGAGAGCGACTGGCCCACGTCGCTCGCGAACTCCACGAGCGAGACCGAGTCGGCTGCCCGGTCGTAGCGATCCGCACCCGTCCGCGTCCGGGAGTCGATCACCCCGCCTGTGTGTCCGCTGGGCGCCGTGTTGCACCCGCCGACCAGACCGCCGCAGACCATCACGCTCACGCACAGAAAGCTCGAGCCACGACTCCAGCCCATGTCAACCTCCGAGGAACCGCCCGGCATCCGCCCCACATCCTCACCCGCGTGCCCGGAGTGTAGTTCCCACTCGGCTTCGGGGCCCCGCCCCTGGCCGTTCCGACGGCACGCGCGCTCAGCACGCGACATCCGCCCGGCATCCACGCAGATTTTTCTCGGTTCAGGTCGCCTTCGCGGTCGCGACTGCCGCCGCCACCGCCGGGGCTTCGCCCGACTTCGGCCCAGCCCGCAGCAACTTCTCGGCGTCCTTCGTGTCGATCATGCCGTCGGAAAGCAGTTCGGCCACCTGCTGCTCCCAGGGCTTCTTGGCTTCAGCCCCGAGGATCATCATCGCGGTCTCCGGCGACATCGTTCCCTCGGCGACATACGCCGCGACGTCGCGTTTGGTCTGCTCCCGCGACCGGGTCTTGAAGATCGCACCGATCATCGAGATGAGCGTGTACCCGAGGATTCCGACCAGGATCATCGAACCGATGAGCGTGAGCTTGATCACATCGTCATCAAAGATCCGCGACATCGCGATGTGGAGCGCATTCATGGGGTGTATTCCTCTTCCGTCACATCCAGCCGTTCGTCTCGCCCCCGGCCTTCATCAGCCGCTCCCCTTGGTCCGGCGTCATCGTTCCTTCGGCGATGTACGCCGCAATCTCCCGCCGCGAACGCTCCCGGGCCTGCACAACCAGCACGCGCCCAACGGTGCGGATCAACGACCACATGAGCAACCCGGCGACGATGAGCGTCGGGAGGTACACATCCATTCGCAGAGCCCCATCCGGCATGGCGATCTCCCGTTCCCGTCGAGTCGTTGGTAATTATGCCACTCCGGTTTCAGCACGCCAGTTCGCCACGACCTGCACCCCATCCCACCACCCATTCATCCA
>DHLW01000166.1:13435-13786 GCA_002405485.1 Phycisphaerales bacterium UBA4658 | reverse complement strand
GGATGGATTGCTTGGCGCTGGGCACGCTCCGTGCGCGAGGGTGACGAGCGATCTGGTTGCTCATTCACCCGGCGAATACCGTCTCGCCGACCATCTTCTTCAACTCGCGCCGCATGACCTTTCCGGTGGGGTTTCTCGGGAGGGCTTCGAGCTGGCGGATCTCATCGGGGATCTTGTACCCGGCGAGCTTGCCTCGGCAGTGCATGATGATGGACTTGGGGTCGAACGCGGCCCCTTCGCGCAGCTCGACAAAGGCCACGGGAAGCTCGCCACGGATCGGGTCCTTCTTGCCGACCACGCCGGACTCCTTGACGCTCGGGTGGGCGTTGAGCACCTCCTCGATCTCGCGCG
>DHLW01000166.1:12247-13278 GCA_002405485.1 Phycisphaerales bacterium UBA4658 | reverse complement strand
TCTCGCGCGGGAACACGTTCTCCCCGCCGATGATGAGCATCTCCTTCAGGCGTCCGGTGATGTATAGATGCCCCTCGGCGTCGAGTCTGCCGATGTCGCCGGTGCGGAAGAAGCCCTGGGCGTCAAAGACCCGCGACGTTTCCTCCGGGAGGCGGAAGTACCCCTGCATGACATTGGGGCCGCGCATCCGGACTTCGCCGTCCTGATCGGGCCCGAGCACGCGGCCGCTCTCGATGTCGACGATGAGCTGCTCGAGTCTGGGCAGTGCGCGTCCGACCGAGCCGCGGCGTGCCTCATGCGGGCGACACCAGTTCGTGACCGGCGCCGTCTCGGTCAGGCCGTAGCCCTCGTTGATGGTCACCCCGAACCGGTCCCTGTAGGCCTCGAAGACCACCTGCGGGAGCGGCTCGCCGCCGCTCACGATGTACCTCAGCGACTTGAAGTCGTCCCCCGTCACGTCCTTGGAGTGCAACAGGGCGTTGTACATCGACGGAATGGCCACCATGATCGTCGGGCGATGCTCGCGGAGCAACTGGATGATCCTGTGCGGCACGAACCTCGCCGTGTACACCACCGGAATCCTGCACGTCAGCGGCAGCATGCTCAGCACCGTCATGCCGAAGCTGTGGAACTGGGGGAGAATCCCGAACATCTTGTCCCTGCGCGGATCGAAGTCGACCCAGTCGGTGATCTGCTGGATGTTCGCGGCGATATTGGCGTGGGAGAGCATGACGCCCTTGGGCTTGCCGCTGGTCCCCGAGGTGTACAGCAGCACCGCCAACCGATCGTCATCGATGAGCTTGGGCCAGAAGAGATCGGGGACGCTCCGGAAGGGGATGTCCTCCAGCCGGATCATGTGGCGTACGCCGGTTCGGGCGCCGGTTGTCCCAAAGACACACTCATCGGCGCTGGGACCCAGGAAATCGAGCATCGGCTGGACCGTGACCACGGTGTCGCACCCGCAATCCCGGATCACGTAGCTCATCTCCTCAGGCTTGAGCAGGTAGTTGATGGGCACCACGGTCTTGCCG
>DHLW01000166.1:0-12046 GCA_002405485.1 Phycisphaerales bacterium UBA4658 | reverse complement strand
CTCCGACTGGCACTTTGCGGCGATCGCGCCGGCCACGTGCAGTGCGCCAACGAGCAGTTCAACGCCCTTGTACGCCCGCTTGTCGTCGGTCACGACCACGCGGCGGGGTTGGACGGCAAGGGACCGGAGGATGGGCCAGTGGAGCGACATGTGGTGATTCTGCGTGCGTCACGCCCCCGTGAGCCGATAGAGTAACCATCCTGTGCATTCGAGGATGCTCCATGCGCGCGACGCTCTGCATGTTTCCAACTCCCAACTCAATCCGGACCGCGACCTCCGGTCTGCTGCCGCTGTGTGCACTTGTGCTCCTGGCCCTCATCGGCCTGCCGGGGTGCAAGAAGAACGGGCCGAGCGGCACGCCCCAGACCGGTGGCCTGACGCCCGCTGAGGTGCAGCGGATGTCCGCCGTCGATCTGTACAACGCCAAGGCGTTCCGCGAGGCCAAGGAGAAGGCCGAGCGTGCCATTCCCTCCTCTGCGGGTCGGGAACGGGAAGTGAACCAGCTCACCGCCGGTCTGGCATGCCACGCGCTCAATCAACCGGCTCTGGCCCAGCATTACCTGCAGGGGCTGACCGGTTCGACTGACCCGCAGATCGCCGGACGAGCCGAGGCGGTGCTTGGGCAGATCGCCCAGCAGCGGGGCAATCACACCTACGCCGCGGACCTGTTCCAGAGGGCAAGCAAGAAGCTCGACGGGGACGATTCGGCCCGTGCCGCGATGCGGGCCGGCCAGTCCCTCTCGCACCTCGGCAATCAGAACGCCGCTCGCCAGCAGTTTCAGACCGCCGCCTCCAGTGCCGACAGCCAGCCCCTCCGCCAGCACGCCCAGCGGCTGAGCACACAGGGCCCGTTCACGATTCAGGCCGGTGCGTACTCGACTCGGCTGAACGCCGACAAGCGCGCCAACGAGCTCGCGGCCGCCGCCCAGCGGGCCGGGCTTGGCCGACCGGTGGTGCTTCCGGATACCGTCAATGGTCGACCCGGGTTCATCGTCCGGATCGGGACTTTCCCCAGCCGGGGCGAGGCCAACACCGCACGGGCTCGGCTGGGGCCGGGCCAGTATGTGGTGGTCGCCGCGAACGAGTAGTGCGTCCTCGCGGAAGGACGCACGGGGGACGCCCACATGCCCTACATCGATGGATTCCTGATCCCGATCAAGACCAAGAATGTGCCCGCATATCGCGCGCTGGCCCGAAAGGCCGGCAAGATCTGGCGGGAGCATGGCGCGCTGGACTATGTCGAATGCGTCTTTGACGATCCGCCCAAGGGCATGCTTGACTTTCCCAGGGCCATCAAGGTGCGCCGCGGCGAGACGGTGATCTTCTCTTGGATCAAATACTCATCCAAGGCGCACCGCGACCGAGTCAACGCCAAGGTCCTGGCTGACCCTCGCATCGCCAAGATGTGCGGCACGAGCATGCCGTTCGATGTCAAGCGGATGGCCTACAGCGGCTTTCAGATCCTGGTCGACCTGCACCGGTGAGGCGGTCGTCTGGACGGACGAACCCCCACGCTTTGCCCGGGAACTCCGCATGTGTTCCGGTGGCCGATCGGCCCTGCGGAATCGTGCTTTGTTCGGCGTTTTGCCCCTGAGGATGGAACCGACGTTCGGCCGCTGCGTCTACTTCTCATGAGGGCGGGCTGCGATGCGGAGGTGCCGAGTGATCCCCACAGTCTGGAGTCGATGGCTCCTCGCCGCCGTGCTCGCGGGGTCCGGCGCGATGACGTGCCCGTCCGCTGCGCAGGACTCGGCGTCGCCGGCGCCGGAGTGGATGAAGAACCTCGTTCCGCCGCCGGACTCTCCGCAGGCCAAGGCCCACGCGGCGGCCCAGCGAACACGGGTGCAGATGGAGAAGGATCTGAAGAAGATCCGGGCCAAGTACTTCCGCTCCAGCCGGAACACCGAAACCCGCCAGCTCGGCATCCTGGAGATCCGAAAGTACACCGACCCCGCGCTCTTTCCGCTGCTGCTCTCAACCTTCGAGGGTGAAGGCGAAGACGTCGAGAACGGGGTCTTTGACCACCTCCGGGATCTCAAGATCGATGAGGCCGACGCGACGCTCGCCTGGGCCGCGATCTATGGCGGAACGCCGAACTATCGAACCAGGGCGACGGTCCGCCTGATGGAGCGGACGGCCGAGGTCGGCACACCGTCCTATCGGGTGAGGTCCGCGATCGCCCTTGGTCTGCGGGAGCAGAGCAACGGCCCGCTCGCCGCCGCCGCCCAACTCGCAAACACGCTGGGCCTGTATGAGGCCATTCCCATGCTCATCCAGGCACAAGTCTCCGTCGGCGGCGGAGGCGGAGGCAACACGGCCAACGGCGACGGCGCGCTCGCGTACATCCTCGTGGGGCGACAGGAGGCGTTCATCGCCAACGTCACGCCCGTGGTGGGCGACTCGGCGGTCGCGTTTGATCCGCAGCTCGCCGTTGTCACCGAAGGTGTCGTCATGCGCGTCATCGACGCCGTCGTCGTCACCTATCGGGTCGAGGTGCATCAGGCCCTTGTTGCGCTGAGCACGCGGGGCTGGGGAGGCCAGTCCACAGCCAAGCTCGGCTACGACCAACGGGCGTGGCGGATCTGGCACGCCAACGAGTTCATTCCGTATCGGCGTTCGGTCGAACAGGCCGCCGCAAAGCCCGCCGAGCCAGCCACACCACCTGCACCCTGAATGGCGTGCGTGCTAGGGGACGGGCGATCGCCGGCGCATTACGGCCCTTCGGCAATGACCGAGGCCATCGCGACGCGTTCGGTATGGGTGAGCGACACGTGCCAGCGGTGGATCCCGAGCTCCTTCGCCCGCTCCGCCGCCTTTCCCGTCACCACCAGTTCCGGCGCACCACTCGCACGCCTGCGGACGACGAACTCCAGCCAACCGATACCGTCGGCCAGACCGGTCCCGAGCGCTTTCATTCCCGCTTCCTTGGCGGCAAATCGTGCGGCGATGTGCTCCGCGTACCGTCGACCCGGCCGATCCCCCTGCATGCCATGCTCCCGCTCCTCGGGGCTGAAGCAGCGTTCCAGAAACCGATCTCCATGGTCGGCGATCATCGCCGAGATCCGGTCAATCTCCACCGCGTCAATGCCATGTCCGATGATCCGCATTGCCGATGATAGTGACATGCCGTTCATCTGCCACGCGCCTGCACGCATCCGCCGGATGCGGCTGATCGCTCTTGTCCTCACGGGGCTCTTCGCCGCGGCGATCTTCGCATCATCCGGGCGCGAGTTCGGATATGTCGGCGCGCCGACGATCCCGTTCCGAGCGACGCTTGTGGGCGAGTATCTCGCGCTCGGGGACGGCTGCCTGAAAGTCGGCGTGATCGACCCGGCCTTCCGACAGACGATCGGGAGATCGGGGTTGTTCTCGGATCGATCCTGGCACCATGACTGGATCACGGCGTGGCGGCCGTTTCACGTTCAACCCGGCTGCGGAATGCGGTTTGGCGGGGCGAAGTTCCTGGCGATACCACTCTGGCCGGGCGTGCTCGCCGCGCTTGCGCTCGCGGCGTGGTCTCACGGCACGCTCTCGGCGCTCAGCGTGCTCCGCTCGCGTTCATGCCGAGTGTGCGGTTACGACCTCTCCGGCAGCCAGGACGCGCGGTCGCCATGTCCGGAGTGCGGGCACGCTCGCTGAGCGATCAGGACTGCTTTCGGGCTTTCTTCCTTGAGCCGGACTTGGACCCCGAATCGGCCGCGGGCTTGGCGGGTTCGGACTTGGGTGGGTCTGATCTGGCGGGTTCTGGCTTGGAGTTCGCGGGCGAGCTGGAGTCTGAAGGCGTTGCCGCGGGCTTGTCGGCTTCGGCGGCCTTCTTGTACGACTCGGACCGATAGTCGGTCTGATAGAAGCCCGAACCCTTGAAGATGACCGCCGCACCGGTGCCGATGAGCCGCTCGAGCCCGGCTTTTCCACAGCTCGGGCACTTGCGCAGAGCGGGGTCCTTCATCGACTGGAACTGCTCGAAGGTGTGCGAGCAGGCGCTGCACTTGTACTCGTAGGTGGGCATGGTGGAGAGTTACGGTGCGACGGCCACTTTGGCGCTGCGGATGACGCGATCGCCCAGGACATAGCCGGGCTGGAAGCACGCGCTCACGTTGCCGCTCTCGACGCTGTCGCCGGGCTGCTGCATGATCGCGCTGTGTCGATTGGGATCGAACGGATCGTTTGGCTGGGGGTTGATGAGCGACACGCCGTGCACTTCCAGCGCGCGAACGAGCTCCTGGCGGATGACCCGGACACCGTCCATGATCCGGCGAGAGGCATCGTCCGGCGTTGCCTGCGTGAGGGCGAGATCGAAGTGATCTAGGACCGGGAGAACGGAGGAGAGCACGCTCGTGACGCCCTGCCGCTTGGCCTCGGCCTCGTTCTGCAAGGCCCGTCGCTGGAAGTTCTGAAAGTCGGCGAGCGATCGCAGGGCCTGGCTTCGTGCCTCGTCACGCTCGAGCTCCAGAGCGTCAATGCGACGCTGCAGCTCCGTGAGCGCGTCACCCCCTGCCGCGGACGCCTCCGCTGGGTCGATCGGATCGGAAGGGTCTGGTGTTTCCGGCTTGGGTCGCGGCTTGCCGAACATGGCGGCCTCTTCGTGGGTGTGCGTGCGTGCGTCCATCCGTCAGCGTCTTCCTGTGTCCTGTCCCGCGGAGCGCGGGGGACACGAATCCGGCGTCAGGGGTTCTTGCCTCTGAGCGTGTCCTTGACCTGCTCGAAGAACCCCTTTTTCGGCGCGCTCACGGCGGTGTTCTCCGTCGCGGCCAGATCCCGGAGCAGTTTCTCCTGTTCGTGCGTGAGTTTCTTCGGCACCTCGATCGTGGCGACGACGACCAGATCCCCGCGCCGGCCGGAGCGAAGATCCGGGAGCCCCGCGCCCTCGATGCGAAAGTGCGCTCCGTGCTGAGTGCCTCGCGGGATGTGCACGGTGTGCTTCGCGTCCAGTCCGTCGATCGCCAGGTCTGCGCCGAGCGAGGCCTGCACGAACGCAACTGGCTGCAGGATGACCAGGTGGTCTCCGTCACGCTTGAATCGCGGGTGCTCCTGCACACGCACGACGACGTGCAGATCGCCGCGCATGCCCTCGCCAGCGCTGGACACTTCCGGAGGCGGTGGCTCGCCCTCCCCGCGGACGCGGACTGCCTGCCCATCCTGAATGCCCGCGGGAATGCGCACCGCGAGCCGGCGCTTCTTGGGCTGACGCCCCTTGCCACGGCAGGAGTCGCAGAACTCCTTGACGACCTTGCCGCGGCCGGCGCAGGCGGGGCAGGTCGTCACCATTCTGAACATGCCCCCGAGCCCGGACTGCTGGACCTTGCCGTGACCATCGCAGGTGGGGCACTTCACGGGCTTGGTGCCGGCCTTTGCGCCGGACCCGCCGCAGGTGTCGCAGACGTCCAGCCGCGTGAACTCGACTTCTTCCTCGGCACCGGAGAGGACTTCTTCCAGGGAGATGCCGACCTCGGTCTCAAGGTCGTATCCGCGTGCGGGCCCGCGGCGCTGCCCGCCCATGCCCGCGCCAAACCCGCCGCCGGCGAAGATGTCGTTGAACATCGAGAAGATGTCCTGGACATCCATGCGTGAGAAGTCGTGCGTGGCCGGGCCGCCGCCCATGCCGCGCTTGAGCCCCTCGTGCCCGAACTGGTCATAGATCTTGCGCTTCTGCTCGTCGGAGAGCACCTCGTAGGCCTCGGCGGCCTCCTTGAAGTTCTTCTCGGCCTCGGCGTCGCCGGGGTTGCGATCGGGGTGATACTTCATCGCGGCCCGGCGATAGGCGCGCTTGATCTCCTCGCCGTCGGCGGTGCGTTCGACGGAGAGGACTTCGTAGTAGTCGCGTTGGGCTGCGGGCATGGAGCGGGCACTCGGGAGTGTGCACTGGGCACTCGCACGTGATGCCGAGCGCCCAGTGCCTCAATGTGTCGATCAGTTCACACTTCCAACCACCGCCTCACCATCCTCCTTCAACTCGGAGACAAGGCAGTTGGTGGTGAGCATGAGCCCGGCGACGCTCGCCGCGTTGACGAGCGCGGTCTTGGCGACCAGCGCGGGATCGATGATCCCAGCCTTCACGAGGTCCAGATACTCACCCGTCGCGGCGTTGTAGCCAAAGCCGCCCGAGCCGTCCTTGACCTTCTCGACCACCAGGTCGCCGTCCACGCCGGCGTTCTCGGCGATCTGCTTCACGCAGGCCTCGACGGCCTTGGAGACGATGTCGTACCCGAAGGCCTCGTCGCCGGCGTTCTTGGCCGACTGGGCCTTCTTCTTGGCGTCGAGGATCGCCTTCTGCGTGCGGAGCAGGGCGACGCCGCCGCCGGGGACGTACCCCTCCTTGGCCGCGGCTCTCGTTGCGTGCAGGGCGTCGTCGACGCGGTCCTTCTTCTCCTTCATCGCGGTCTCGGTCGCGGCGCCGACGTTGATGATGGCCACGCCGCCGGTGAGCTTGGCGAGGCGTTCCATGAGCTTCTCGCGGTCATAGTCGCTGGTGCTCTTGTCGTGCTGGGTCTTGATCTGGGAAGCGCGGGCCTCGATGTCCTTCTTCTTTCCCGCGCCCTGGATGATCGTGCAGTTGTCCTTGTCCACGACGATCTTCTTCGCCGATCCCAGCTCGCCGAGCTCGATCGAATCCAGCGAGCGGCCGAGATCCTCGGCGAAGAAGACCCCGCCGGTCAGCACGGCGATGTCCCCGAGCATGGCCTTGCGACGATCGCCGAAGCCGGGGGCCTTGACGGCGCAGATCTTGATCGTGCCGCGGAGCCGATTGACCACGAGCGCGGCGAGGGCCTCGTTCTCGACCTCTTCGGCGATGATCAGCAGCGGCTGGCTGCTCATCGCGACCTTGTTCAGCAGGGGCAGGAGGTCGGTGAGATTGGCGACCTTCTTCTCGAAGATCAGCACCCGAGCGTCCTCGAGGACGCACTCGCCGGTCTTGGGATCGGTCATGAAGTACGGGGAGATGTAGCCCTTGTCGAACTGCATGCCCTCGACGTAGTCCAGCGTCGTCTGGGCGCTCTTGCCCTCCTCCACCTCGACCACGCCCTCGGCGCCGACCTTGTCGATCGCCTTGGCGATGAGCTCGCCGATCTCGGTGTCGTGATTCGCCGAGACGGTCGCGATCTTCTTGTAGTCTTCAAAGCCCTTGCACTTGATCGCCATGTTGTCGATCGCGGCGGCGGCGGCGGCGGCTGCGTCGTTGATCCCGCGCTGGATCTGCACGGGGTTGGCGCCGCTGGTGACGTATCGCAGCCCCTGGTTGAAGATCGCCTCGGCGAGCACGGTTGCCGCCGTGGTCCCGTCGCCGGCCTTGTCGGCGGTCTTCTTGGCGACCTCATTGACCATCTTGGCGCCCATGGACTCGAAGGCCCCGGGCAGCGTGATCTCCTTGGAGACGCTGACCCCGTCCTTGGTGATCGACGGGCCGCCGTAGGACTTCTGGATGATGACGTTGCGTCCGGTGGGGCCCATCGTGACCTTCACGGCCTTGGCCAGCCGCTCCACGCCCTTCTTCATCTCGATCAGCGCCTTGTCGTCGAACATGATCTGCTTGGTTGCCATGGGTTTGTCCTCTTCAGGTGTGTGTCAGCAAGACGGTTGGTGGTTGGTCTGTCAAACTCAGGTGATCGAACATGCCAGCTCCGCGCCGGCCTGGGGTTGAACGGTTCGGACCCAGGATCCATCGGGTTCGTACTTCAACGTCACGAGCGCTTCGCCGGCGGTCTGATGGAACCACTCGGCCAGCCGAGGCGTGAAGTATCGGCGCCAGTCGCCGGACTCGCCCTTTCGGTAGAAGCTCGTCGGATCCTCGCGCCCGCCGAAGCCCGGCGCGGTGTTGGTCTCCTTGGAGACTGGCGCGGCGATTGCGGGATCGAGACCGAGGTGCTCGTAGATCTCGCGTCTCCCCTGCTCGACGTCGGCTCGGAGCGACTCGTACCGCACGAACTTGACATAGGACCCGAATCCCTCGGAACAGACCGAGGCCCAGATCCGCTGATCGTGCAGCACGTGATCCGCCCAGAAGTTCGCGTAGTAGCGGACCCACGGCTCGTGCGCCAGCAGGTTCGCCGCCGCCCGACGCTGAGCTTCTGCGGAGCCGTCGAGCCCCGCGAGCTGGGCCCGGTAGAACTCGCGCGTGCTCTCGTGGATCACATCGGGCGCCTTGGTGTTGAGCAGGTGATAGGTGTAGCTCACCAGCACGTCGCGGCCATCGCGCTGGATCACGATGTATCGCGCCTCGGGCGGCGAGATCATCACGCGGAACAGCCGCGGCGTGTGATCGCCCAGCACGGGGGGAATGGACCGGCCGGTCGGGCCGAGTCGTTCCTGCGCCCTGGCGTGGAGGCAGTCGCGAACGAGCTGCTGGAACGCTCGCTCGGCGGTGGAGCGCTGGGGCTCCAGAGCGCCCAGGTACCAGGGCAGGCTTGTGAACCCGTCCATGGCCCACCGCAGGATCAGGAAGTGGAACTCGCCGTCGCAGAAACAGTCCGGGTGCAGATTCAGGAGTGACGAGACCCAGTTGGTTCCGGATCGGGGATGTCCGGAGACGAAGACGTAGCGGCGCGGCGACTGCGCCGACCGATCGGTCGCGTGCTCTGGTCTGGATTTCCTGGGCCAGGCGATCACCAGTTGTCGTCCTTTTCGTATCCGAGTTCGAGGAGCGTGTCACCGGCTTCGTCCTTGAACCAGCCCTTCACGTCATCGGTGAAGTACTGCACCCAGTCTCCTACCGCGCCCTTGCGGAACAAGCCGTGCGGATTCTCGGATGCCAGCGTCGGCTTGGTGCGTGTTTCGTCGCTCAATGGCCCGGCCTCCGCCGGGTCCACGCCGAGGAACGAGTAGATTCGGCTTCGCTCGCCTTCCGGATCGCGGTGGATGTTCTCAAAGCGAACGACCAGCACGCGTGACTGCCAGTTCCAGAGCATCGGCGGACGATCCGCAAGCGGATTGACTTCTTCGATCAACCCCGCGTCGATCTTCTTCAGGCACTCCATATCAACGCGGAGGTGCCGCCGCCAGCGCCCCGCGAGCCGACGCAACCATCGCTCGCAGCCGAGCAGTTCGGCCGGGTTCTTCTTGAAGTGATCCGGATCGGCGAGGAACTTGGCTCGGGAATCGCCAAGCTCGGCGGCGAATCCGCCATCCATGTAGTTGAACCCGCCGTTCTTCAGTTCCTGATGGGCCCATGAGACCAGAATGTCTCGTGGATCGCGGATGATCAGAAACTGCGGCGCGCCCGGGATGAACACCCGGCACGGCCGCGGCGTGCGATCGCCCAGCCAGAGTGCCCCGGGTCGATGGGCCGATGAGGATCCGATGATCTCCTTGATCGTCCGCTGGAAGCTCAGGACGGCCTGGGACCGCATCGGATCTCGCGACGCGGCGTGCCAGGACTTGCCAGTCAGATCGTTGAGCGAGTTGTGCAGGGACTCGAATCGGTACTCGCCGTCGATCCACAGCTTGGGGTGCAGCTTGATGACCGCGTCCATCCAATGCGTCCCCGAGCGAGGATGGCCGCAGAAGAAGAACACTCGATGCTCGCGTCCATCAATGCGAACGGTGTAGTTCTCCGAGTTTCGGCACGCTTCGAAGGCTGGATTGCCATACTCGCGCCGATCGATGCCGGCGCGGTGGCCGAGCACCGGCTGCTCGGTGTACCGTGGCGAAAGCCGAGCGGGGGCTTCAGATGCGGCGCCGGGCGACACCACGCGAATCGCCGATCGAACGATGCGTTTGATGCCGGCGTTCATGAGGCCGCCCCGATCCGGGCGGTAGCCCAAGAGGCGTTCCGCTCATACTCCGCGCGTGTGAGCGCGTCGCCCGCGACTTCCTGGAACCACATGCACTGCAGGGGGGTGAACATCGAACGCCACTCCCCGACTTCGCCCTTGCGATAGAACTTCGACGGCGCGGGCTCATCGAAGCCGGGAAGGGTCCTGGTCTCTCGACTGAGCGGGGCGGCAACGCTCGGATCGAGACCAAGGAACGCGTAGAGCGACGAACGCGCCGCCGCAATGTCCTCGTGCATTCGCTCGTACACAAGCTGAAGCACCGGCGTGCCACGCTCGCGCAGACGCGGGGCCTCGTCGAGTTCGCGGTGCACCATGTCGGCCCAGGTCTTGGCATGCGTGCGGAACCAGCGCTCGTCGCTCAAGTAGCCGGAGCCCGGTTCGGAGAACGCCGCGGGATCCTCTTGAAACCTTGGATTGAATCGCTCGGCCGACGCTCGCATCTCGGGCAACAACAAGTCAAGGTTCTTCGTCCGCAGGTGCTGGAAGTTCCAGCTCACCATGACATCGCGTCCATCGCGCCGGATGTTCACGATCGGTGCGCCGGGAAGCAGTTCCTGAAGCAGCCGAGGCGTGCGATCGCCGATCCAGGTCGCCGTCGGCTTGTCACGAGTCTCGGCAAACATCACGCGGCGGACGAATGCGTGATACGAGTCATCGATCACACCACGCAAACGGGGGCGCGCGGTGAGATACCAGCGCGTATCCACCAACTCATCGACGCCGCGGCGGAGAGCTTCGAGATGAAACTCGCCCTTGACGACAACGTCTGGGTGCTGATTCAGAATGTTCTCAACCCAATGCGTGCCGGACTTGTAGCAACCGGTGATGAAGAAGAATCGATGGCGACGCTCACCGTTGCGGATGCTGAACGCGTCGCCGTCGGGAAGATCGCAGCATCGCCACGGGCGAGGGTCAACGCTCGCCGCCACGTGGGTCTGCGCGGAGCCCGAGGCGAATACGCCCACAGTGCTCTTGAGAAGTTGGCGCAGCGCGGCAGCCATGATCGGTCGAGATCGTCCATGCGCAGGGGCTCGGGATTGGTCCGAGCCACTGCGCTGAGGTTGGAGTACGCGTTAGTCCAGAACGCCGAGCAACTCACTCTCGCGGAGGATGAGGAACTTCTCGCCCTTGACCTCGACTTCGGTGCCGGCGTACTTGCCGTAGACGACGGTGTTGCCCTTGGAAACGGACATCTGGGCGCGACCGCCGTTGTCCAGACGCTTGCCGGGTCCGATCGCCAGGACCTCACCCTTGACGGGCTTCTCCTTCGCGGACTCGGGGAGGAAGATGCCGGAGGCGGTCTTGGACTCGGACTCGATGGGCTTGACGAGGACGCGATCGTCCATGGGCTTGATGGCCATTGTGGAGTGTCTCCAGTTTCTGTGTGCGACGACACGGGGATCTTGACCGTGCCGATGATGTCCTGTGAGCGGCCCGGGCGTCGTTGCCCGGACCGAGGTGCGTGCGATCCGGCGCGGGCTCAGAAGCCCATGCCACCCATCCCACCCATTCCTCCCATGCCACCCATGCCGCCCATGCCTCCCATGCCACCGCCCATGCCGCCCATGCCACCACCCATGCCGTGGTCATGGTGGTCGCCGCCGGCCTCCTCCTCCTCCTTGGGGATCTCGGTGATGAGGGAGTCGGTCGTCATCAACAGGGCGGCCACGCTCGCCGCGTTCTGCAGCGCCGTGCGCACGACCTTCGCCGGGTCGATGACCCCGGCGCTCACCAGGTCGCAGTACTCCCCCTTGTCGGCGTCGTAGCCCTCGTTCTTCCCCTTGAGGTGCCGCACGCGGTTCACCACCACCGAGCCGTCCACGCCGGCGTTGGACGCGATCGCCTCGAGGGGGTAATGGAGGGCGTTTTTCACGATCGTGGCGCCGAGCCGCTCATCGCCTTCGAGATCGAGGCCTGCGACCGCCTTCTCGCTGCGGACGAGGGCGACACCGCCGCCCGGCACGATCCCCTCGNNTGACGAGGTCGCCGTACTCGAGCGCGAGAGCGTTGAAGCCGAAGTTCGCGTTCTTCTCACCGCCCTCGTCAACCTTGGCGACGACGACAGTCCCCTTCTCTCCGGCGTTGTCGGCGATGGTCTGGAGCGGCACGGTCAAGGCCTTGACCACCACATCGATTCCGGCGGCGAAGTCGTACTTGTAGTGTCCGACGTCGTCGGCGGTCTTGTCGTCTCCGCGACCGGCGGCGCCGTAGACGCCCTTGTACTCCTTGAGATTGAGCAGCGCTCGGCGGGCGCGGATGAAGCTCACGCCGCCGCC
>DHLW01000068.1:17107-18020 GCA_002405485.1 Phycisphaerales bacterium UBA4658 | reverse complement strand
CGGGCTTGGAAGCGGGGGCCGACGCATGGGGAGCAAGCGTCCGGCCTCGCCAGCCGCGGCGTCCGGTCAGCGCCAGAAGGAACGAATGCCACTGCACCAGAGTCATCAGCGTCACGCTGATCGGATGCGCAATCGCCAGGGCCGGCGAGTGGCGGAATCGCAGGCACAGCACCACCCGCTGAGCCATCGAGACAAGCACCGCGGCGAGGGAAAGGCCGAACGCAATGCTCGGGACCGCCCCCGCGATGAGCGTTGCCAGAAGCACAACCCACGGCAGGACATGGGCCACCGCATGGACAAGCGTGATGAAGATCAGCAGGCCCGGCGAGCCCAGACCCTCATACGCGTTCTTGGCAAAGCCCCTCCAGGAGCCCAGCAGCCCCCGGTACATGCGGCACGAGAGCGAGCCCGTGCCGTCGAAGAGGTCCGTGTGGTAGCCCGCCCTGCGGAAGACGCGGGGGAGTTTGACCCCCTCGTGCATGGAGTCTTTGCAGGTCTGGTGGCCGCCGACCTCCATATAGGCCGCTCGAGAGACCAGGATGAACTGGCCGCACGCGGCGGAGGCGTTGGGATCCGGTGGAGAGCAGCGTCGCATCCGCCCGAACGGGAGATACGAGAGCAGGATGAAGAAGATCATCGGGACAAGCAGGGCCTCGCCGATGGTGCCGGTCACCTGCCGGGGAAAGGTCGAGAGCAACTCGGCCTTCAGTTCCTCGCGGGCGTTCACGGCCCGCCGGATGCAGTCGGGCTCCAGGCGGACGTCGGCGTCAAGAAACAGGAGCAGGTCGCTGTGGCTGGCTTGCGCGAGCTGCCAGCAGGCCCATTGCTTGCCGACCCAGCCGGCTTCCAGGGCTCGGGTTGGCGCTCGGCCGACACGAGGATCCTGCTTGATGAGCTCGTCGATGATGCGCGG
>DHLW01000068.1:14761-17001 GCA_002405485.1 Phycisphaerales bacterium UBA4658 | reverse complement strand
GATGAGCTCGTCGATGATGCGCGGCGTCTGATCGTCGCTCTGGTCGTCATACACGACCACACGGAGGTTCGGATAGTCGCTTGCCAGGATGGCCCGCACGCAAGCCCCGATGTTGTCCTGCTCGTTCCTCGCGGGAATGCAGACGCCCACACTTGGCGGATCCGCACGATCAAGGCCGCCGGCCGGCGGCGGCCTGAAGAACCGGAGGTTCACGAGCGTCATGATCAGCGCACCGGAGGCAAAGACCAGCGCGATGACGAGCGCCCACCAGGGAATCGACAAAAGCCACGTGATCATGCACCGCTCCCCTCGACTCGATGACCCGACGCCCCCGCATCCACGCGTTGAGCACGATCCGCGTGCTCTCGGTCCCGCCGTGCGGCAATCTCACCGGATCGACCCCGCAGACGGAGGATCAGGTCGTACACAGGATTGCTCCTCGCGCCGCGGCGCTGAATGAGCGGAACAAACGCGCCGGGATCGCGAGCGATGACGAGTTCCGACAGCTTCAAGGCCGACTCCCGCATCGACGCCGTCAGGACTCGGTGCCACGAGGTCGTGCTTCGCACGCTGGGCGGGTCGACGACCCCCAGTCGGAGAAACGCCTCCGGACGCTGGTCCTGCCAGAACGCATACTCGATGCTGAGCACGGCGGGCACGACGTCGCCGAGCGCGGCGCACAGAGCGGCGGCGCCGGGTCGAAGCACGATGGGCTCGCGAACATCGGTGAATCGTCCCTGGGGGGTCAAGGCCACGGTCGGGCGCCGCGAGGTCGCAACGAACGACGAGGCATACTCCACCATCGCCGGCAAGCTCTTCGGATCATCCGGATCGATCCCAAAGAGCCCGATCCGGCGGAAGAACGCGAAGCGGGTGAGCTGGTCGCGGTCCATCGGCGCGATCCCCACGCGACTGGCAAGCAGGTGCGTGCCGACCGCGAAACCGATCAGCGGGTCCCACCAGCTTGAGTGATTGAGCAGGAGCACGACCGGGCGATCGTCCGCGTCCAGCGATCTGGCCGCCGCCTGGCTCGACGCACACAGCCGGACGGCGTGAAACCGCTGACTCAGCAGGCGGCGCGTGTACCACGCAAACACCCCCGCAAAGCGACGATCGTGCTTGGCGGGAAGGACGAGTGATTCCGCCCCGTTCGACGCTGTCAGTTGGCTCCGCTGGTCGCGCATGCGGATTCCTTGGACGTGCTGACGATGCCCCCGCTCACGCGGCCGGTCTGGGCCTTGGTCGTCGCGGCAGGATCGATTCCACGGTCCTCCAGAAGTGCGTTGGCTGCGGTGACGCCCGACATCAGCACCATCGGCACGCCGGGACCGGGATTCACCGATCCGCCTGCGAGGTACAGATTGTCGAGGACCAGCGAGCGGTTGCGGGGCTTGAAGCCCCCAGCCAGCTTGCCGTGGCTCGCAAGACCATAGATCGCGCCGCCCTCGGCGTTGTACCACTCGTCGATGTGCGACGGCGTCAGATGCCGCTCGACCACGATCCGGTCCTCCACGTCGGACATGCCGAACCGCTTGAGCTTGTCCAGAATGACCTGTCGATAGCTTGTCAGGGTCGGCCCGGGCGAGCCATCGGCGTTCAGCCACCGATGATCGGGGCGGCGATACGGCGTGTGCACCAGGATGTAGAGCGATTCGCATCCCGGTGGGGCCTGATTCGGATCGGTGCGGCTGGGGACGGCGAGGTACAGCGTCGGATCCTCGGCCGGCACGCCGCGTCGATAGATGTCGTCGAACTCACGGTTCGAATCCTTGCTGAACAGGAAGCAGTGATGCGCCAGGTGGTCATACTGCCGGTTCAGCCCGAGATAGAGCACAACGCCCGAGCACGCCGGCGCATATGTTCCAGCGATCCGGCTCTTTCGAGCCGACGCCGCCGGAGTCTGCACGAGCGAGGTGAGCGTCCGCTGCACGTCGCAGTTGCTCACGATGGCCTCTGCGCTGAGCGACTGCGCGCGGCCGCCGGAGTCGACATACTCCACGCCCGTGGCACGGGCTCCGCTGGTGGTGATCCGCGAGACCGTCGCGCCGGTGATGTATGTGACGCCGAGCTCACTCCCGATGCGAGAGAGCGTCCGCGCCACCTGACGGGTGCCGCCCATCGGATACCAGCACCCATGATCGACCTGGGCCGCGGCGATCAGTGTCAGGATCGCCGGCGCCAGGAAGGGGCTGGAACCGACGTACTGCATGAAGTGCTCGGCGAGTTGTTGCAGGTGCGGC
>DHLW01000068.1:7414-14586 GCA_002405485.1 Phycisphaerales bacterium UBA4658 | reverse complement strand
CGCCCAGCAGCTTGGGATCGCCCACGGGCGAGCGGCGCATGAGGTCCGCGGCGCTCCCGACGTCCTTGTAGAAGAACACCTTCTCGCTGAGCCGGTACATCCGGCGTGCGTAGTCGATGAACGCCGAATAGCCCGCCCCCGGACGCACAGTCGGGAACTGACGATCGAGCTCCGCGGCCATGGTCGCGACGTTCTTGCGAAGGTTGAGCACCGTGCCGTCTTCGTAGAAGCATCGCCACTGCGGATCGAGGTCGACAAGATCGATGTAGTCGGCCGACGCCCTGCCCGCACGCGACACGATGCCATGGAGCACCTGTGGAAGCGTGATGATCGTCGGGCCCATGTCGAACGTGAACGGAACGGCGTGCCCGGGAGCGGGCACGCTGAGCACGTTCATCTTGCCGCCCAGGTGCGAGTTCTTCTCGATGACGCACGTGCGCAGCCCGCGGGATGCGAGCTCAACACTGGCCGAGAGCCCCGCCAGCCCGCCGCCGATCACGATGACGTCAAATGATCTGGAACCAGTCATGCTCGAAGAATCCTCAGTCGCTCAATGGGAGCGGCCGTACCACCATGTCAGGAACTTTGTCAGATTGCCCGCGACTGCCGGAGAAGGAACTTCCGGGGGCGTTCGCACGCGCGTCCCCGTTGAAGCGATGTGCACAGGACGGGTCATCGCCAGCAGGCCTTCTGGCCCGCGACTGACTCCCCAGCCGGACTGTCCGCGGCCCGAGAGTCCGGCAGCCGGATGGGCCGTGGGGAGCACGCAGTCGTTGATCGTGATGATGGATGCCCCGAGTTCGGCCGACAGCAGAGACCCCCGGGCCGCAGAGCCGGTGAAGATCGACGCCGAGAGGGCTTTGGGCTGCCGTGCGTGCACGCGGAGCATCTCGTCCACGTCGCTGACCGGCACGACCGCAAGCGCAGGTCCGAAGTGCTCTTCGTTCACGAGCGGGGCATCCGGAGGACAATCGGCGAGCACCACCGGACGCATGCTCCGCCCCATCGGAGACTCAATGACGCCCGTGAGAGTCCGGGCCCCGCGCTCCAGGGTGCGGACGACGAGCGTCTGCACGTGTTGGGCGGCGGGTGCATCGATGAGCACGACCGGACGCGCAGCCGCCGCCAGCGGCGCAAGCTCGCTCAAGAACCTGGTGTACACGCGTCGATCCACGAGCGCTCGCCGCGGGGCCATGCACGTCTGACCCGCGTTCATGCTCATCGCGAGCCAAAGCGAGCGGGCGGCCAGCCCGGGATCGGCGTCATCCAGCACCAGTGCGCTGTCGCACCCAGAGAGTTCCAGCGTGGTCGGGGTCAGTGTCTCGGCGGCGGCCCGGGCGATGTTCTCCCCGACCCGCGTCGAGCCCGTGAACACGATGTGGTCGAACCGTTCGCGGGCAAGGAGCTCGCGGCCGGCTTCCCGGGTGTGCGATCGAAGCTCCAGTGTGCCTGCGGGCAACCCGGCCCTGTTCGCCAGGTCCACAAGCGCGGCCTGGCTGCGCGGCGAACGCTCCGAGGGCTTGACCACCACGTCATTCCCGGCCGCCAACGCCTGCAGCATCTGGATCCCCAGCAACTGCACCGGATAGTTCCAGGTCGCGATGATCGCCACCCGCCCGAGCGGGGCCCGCATGGATCGGTGCCGCTGGCCGAACATCCAGATGGGCGTGCCGCGGACGCGGCGAGGTGCGAGGATCGCCTTCGCGTGCCGCTCGTGCCAGGAGCACGCGGCGAGCAGAGGCAGGATGTCCCCGCTGAACGCTTCCCAGTCGGGCTTGCCAACCTCTTCGCGCATCAGGGCGATCAGATGGGCCGATTCCCTGGCGATCAGACCCCGGAATCGACCGATCCATCGAACCCGATCCGAAATCGCGGTGCCCTGCCACGACGACCGCTCGGGAACGGGAAGGGCCGCGTCGGCGGCTTGGCCTCCCGAAGCGGATGATGCTGGCGTGCCCGTTCGAGCATCAGATGTGATGCCTCTGGGAGAGTCGTGCAGGAGGTTGCTTGGGGAGAGTGTCGCCAAACCGCAGCGTTCCTTTGCCTTGGTCGAGTGAGGTGGTGAACTCGTGGACACACGCGTGAATCGGGGGATGTCCAACGATGAAGTCCGGCCGTGTCCCAACACGGACACATCCACATGAGCGGTTTGTAGCGTCCTGAAACAAACCACGCCGACGGCACCGGGACGTTCCCGATCCACCCGCGAACGATCCGGTGCCGAAGTGAATCGTTCTCACAGTATGTTTCGATATCAGAGGGGGTTGGATTCACCCCACCAGTCGGGATCCGGTCCGTCGTGCGGCTCCGGGATTATTGACCCGAAGGTCATGTGACGCGGTCTCTTCCAGATCGCGATTCGAGCAAGGGTTCTGCATGCCAGTAGACGCAGCGTCGGTTGCGATCGTGGGGGCCGGGCCCGGAGGGTTGGCTGCGGCCATGCTCCTTGCCGCCAGCGGCATCCGGGTCACCGTCTTCGAGTCCGGCTCGATGGTCGGCGGACGAACCAGCCGCGTGGTGCTCGATGCGCCCGACGGCGCGGGCCGGTTCGGATTCGACCGCGGGCCCACGTTCTTCCTGATGCCCTATGTGCTCGAGGAGATCTTCGCGGCGTCGGGTCGCCGGCTGACCGACTACGCGAAGCTCACCCGGCTGGATCCGATGTACCGACTCATCCTCGGTCGTCCCGGACAGGATCCGATCACCGTCGACGCGACCCAGGATGTTCACGAGATGGCCCGACGCATCGGCCGCATCGAACCCGGCGACGCGCAGGCCTTTGAGCGGTTCATCAGCGACAACCGGACCAAGCTGAAGCTCATGGAACCGGTGCTCCGATCCCCCATGCGATCGCCGATCGACGTGGTCCGATCCGCCTCCCCCCGGTTTCTCCCGCATCTCAATGCCCACCTGTCGGTGAACGGCCTCCTCAAGAAGTACTTCTCGAACCCCTACGTGCGACTCGCCGTGAGCTTCCAGAGCAAGTACCTCGGCATGAGCCCGATGGAGTGTCCGAGCATCTTCACGATCCTGCCGTTCATCGAATACGAGTACGGCGTGTGGCACCCGACCGGCGGCTGCCACGCCCTGATGCAGGCCATGGCCCAGGCGTGCGAGGAGATGGGCGTGGAGATCCGCTGCCAGTCTCCCGTCATCGGGCTCGACATCACCCAGCGAGGGGCCGCACATCGGGTCACGGGCGTACGCACCCGCGAGCATGGAACCGAGTCCTTCGACCACGTCGTCGTCAACGCCGATGCGGCCTGGGCGCTCAAGTCCCTGGTGCCCGAGGCCCTTCGGCCCGCCTCTCACTCGAACTCGAAGCTGGACGCCAAACGCTACTCCTGCTCGACCTACATGCTGTACCTCGGCGTGGACGGCGAGGTGGATCTCCCGCACCACACGATCTTCGTCTCCAGCGCATACACGCAGAATCTTGAGGACATCACCGTCAACGGTCGGCTCAGCGAGGATCCGAGCGTCTACGTGTGCAACCCGTCACGGCTGGACCCGACGCTCGCGCCCCGCGGGTCCTCCGCTCTCTACGTGCTCATGCCCACTCCCAACACCAGAGCGTCCGACGGCCGCATCGACTGGAACTCCCAGGCGCCAGCCGTCCGACGCGTCGTGCTGGAGCAGCTCGAGCGACGCCTGGGCATCCCGAACCTCGCATCACGCATCAGGGTCGAGCAGGCGCTCACCCCGGCCGATTGGCGCGACGGCGGGCCCATCGGGGCGATCAACCACGGCGCAACGTTCAACCTCGCCCACAACCTGGGTCAGATGCTGCACAAACGCATCCCGCACGCGTATCCCGGCGTGGACGGCCTGTGGTTTGTCGGCGGCGGGACACATCCGGGCTCAGGACTGCCCGTGATCTTCCTGTCCGCACAGATCATGGCCCGTGAACTCTGCCGCAAGGCAGGCGTGACCTATGCCCAGGATCGTCCGCCGACTCTGTCCGTGACGAGGAAGAAAGCCGCCGAGCTTCAGCTTGCCGGCGCGTAGTCCCCGCCGTTGAATCCGGACCGGGTCTGCCCGCGTGCGCTCATCTGAGCGTGCCCCTTATGGCAGCGGCTCCAGCCAGAGTTCGCGGACGCGATCGGCCCCTCGGGCCGCTCCGTCAAAGCTCACCCACTGAAACGACTGCCTCGGGTGCACGCGCCCCAGACGGCCGGCAACGTGCGATGGATTGCGAAAGTCCAGCACGCTCGCCGTGCGCGTTGCCGGCGGAGATCCCGGCGCGGCGGCCTGTGAGCGATCCACGATGCTGTCGACCAGCAGGAGCGCGTCCGTCGGGCGCGAGATCGCGTCAAACTGAATCGCCGGAGCGCGTCCGCCGTCGGGAACGGGCACGTCAAAGTCGTCAGGATCAACCCGGCCCGCCGCGTCCGTCGCGCCGGCATGGCCGGTCGCGTTCATCGCATAGGTGCGCTGCATCGGCTGGCCGTGAAACACCGTCGACTCCGGGCATGAGAGCACCGACGCCGTCGCGTACAACTCGCCCGACGTCGTTCCGCTTCGCCCGGCGGCCGACTGCACCACCAGCGCCCAGTTCGGAATCGATCCGTACGGTTGCCCGATCGCCGGTCCTCGGCCGCGATGCTCGTCGGCGTACTGCCGGCAGATGATCGCCATCTGTCGCAGATTGCTCAGGCACACGCTGGAACGCCCCGCCCGCCGAGCCCCCGCGAGCGCCGGCAGCAGCACCGCGATCAGCACGGCGATCACGGCGATCACCACGAGCACCTCGATGAGCGTGAATCCTCCGGTCGCTCGGCTCTGAACGCCGGCGATGGTCACGAAAGAAGCAGTCGGACTGTTGGTTGGCGGCCGACGCATGCGCGGTTCAGCGAATGCTACCCGTTCTCGACCGATCGCGACCTACGGTTCGATCGCATGAACTGGTCCCTGCGTGTCGGCAGATTCTTCGGAATCGCCCTGTACGTCCACTGGACGTTCGCGATCTTGCTCGCGGTGGTGTTCTACGCCGCGGGCGGGTTCAGCGCCGGTCCCACCGCCCTTGCCGGTGCGCTCGAGCGTGTGGGATTCGTCGTCGCCGTGTTCGTGTGCGTCACCCTCCACGAGTACGGGCACGCCCTCGCGGCCAGATACTTCGGCATCCGCACGCGGGATATCACCATTCTTCCCTTCGGCGGATTGGCCCGACTCGAGATCCGCGCGTACCGCGCCTGGGAGGAGTTCGTCATCGCCGTTGCCGGTCCTGCCGTCAACGTCGTCATCGCAGCGATCCTCGGAGCGATCATCGCCATCGGTTCCGGCGTGTCGGCAGTCTCGGGCATGACCTTCGGCTCGGGCTTCATCCAGAAGCTCTGCTTCGTCAACGTCGTTCTGGTGGTCTTCAACATGATCCCCGCGTTCCCCATGGATGGCGGCCGAGTGCTCCGGTCGCTCCTGGCTCGGTTCCTCGGGCTGGGCACGGGCACGCTGATCGCCGCAAGGGTCGGGCAGGGACTCAGCGTGCTGCTCATCGCCGGAGCGTTCACCCCGTTCGGCTCTCCCATGCTCGCGATCATCGGCGTGTTCGTGTTTCTCGCCGCTCAGGCCGAACTGCGGGGCGTGCAAGCCCGGCTCGCGTTCGAGCGCATCCGGGTCGGCGACGTGATGCGGGCGGATTTCGGGATGCTCCTGCCCGAAGATCCGATCTCCGCCGCCGTCGAGCCCCTCTTTCGCGGCCAGCAACCCATCATCCCGATCATGGAAGGACGCACGCTCGTCGGTATCGTCGGCTCGGCGGACATCCGTCCCTTCGTCGATCGGCAGGAGACGACCACGCCCGTTCGTGCGGCGATGCGATCGGCCTCGGCGGCCGTCCGTGAGAACGCGACCGGGGCCGAGGCCCTCGATCGGATGCAGCAGAGCGGCTCCCCATGCCTCCCTGTGCTGCGAGACGATCTCATCGTCGGGCTCGTGACTTTCGCCGACCTGCAAACAGCCGCGGCTCAGACGCAGCGACGATGATCGTCCTGCACCGGCTCGTCATCGATCCAGAGCTGCCTCGCCCGCAAGTCGGCCGGAGCGCAGGGCAAACTCGATCGAGCCCGCGGTCAGGTGATCCCCGCACACAAAGAGCCCTTCGTCCAAGCAGGCCGGCGCATCGCCCGCGGGCAGGGCGTCGAGTCGATCCATCATCGTGCGCACGTCCGGGAGCGCGCGGGGAATCCGCTGCACCGTCAGTCGCTCCCACGCTCCGACAGAAGGGCCAAACCACCGCGTGAGCTGGGTCCGCACACGCTCGTCCAGCCGCTCGTCGGTATCGCTCGAAACGCCCACGATGTTCGCCGAGACCAGCCCGTCCCCCGCGGGTGCATAGTCCGGCGATGCGTTGCTCAAGACGGCAAGGTGATTCACCGGGCCGCCGCCGAACTCCCCACGCCGGTCATCGGTTCCGTCCCCGTTCAACACCAGGATCGGTTCGGAGAACGGCGGGTTCCCGCCGGTGCTGTACCACACGCTTGTCGTACCGACCCACGCCATCGGCGGACGAGACACGCGACTGCCCAGGAGTTCCCTGGCCGCGTCGCCCTCGGTCGCGATCACGCACTTCCGGCATCGGTGCGTCTCCTGGACGCCCTGGGTGTCGATGACATCGACCTCGTGGCATCCCTGCGCTCGCCGGATCGCGACCACGCGAGTGCCAGTCCTGATCGTTCCCGCGGGCAGTCGCGAAGCCATCTGCTCGGCCATCTGGCCCATGCCCAGGGCCGGCACCGCCGCTTCTCCCGATGCGAACATCTTGAACGTGAAGTCGAACATCCGGCTGCTGGTCTGCAGTTCGCGATCGAAGAACACCCCGCCGAAGAACGGACGGAAGAACCGATCGACCGCACGCGCCGACACCCCGGCGCAGCGCAGACGCTCGATCGAGGCGATCTCCAGTCGAGAGCGCAGATCCTTCGAACTGGTCACGGCGATCTCCGCAAAGAGAGCGGCGAGCGCCGCCTTGTCGGCAAGCGTCGTAACCGGCGAGCTGAAGCTCCGGATCGCCTCCAGCGGATGCCTCCATGGGTTGGCGATGCGGTGCAATCGTCCTTCGCACCACACGTCGGCTCCGGAGAAGAACTTCCGCAACTGGAGCGATTCAAGGTCGAGAAAGCGCGGCACTTCCGGATAGGCCGTCAGCAGCACCTGGAAGCCGCGGTCGATCCGAT
>DHLW01000068.1:0-7237 GCA_002405485.1 Phycisphaerales bacterium UBA4658 | reverse complement strand
GCACTCGCACCCGTGCTCCGCCGGACACAAGCGTCCGGGCGCACGCCAGCCCTGCCAGGCCGGCACCAATGATGACGACGTCGTCACTCATGACGCCAGCGTATGCCCGCCGGGCGGCCAATCATCCCGCCGCATGATCGCGATCATCCAGCGGTGCTCCCAGGCCGGCGTTGACGTTGACGGGCGTACGGTCGCCGAGTTCGACGGACTCGGTCTCCTTGCGCTCGTGGGCATCGTTGACTCCGATGCAGAGGCGGACCTCGAGTTCATCGCGCAGAAACTCCCCACGCTGCGCATCTTTCCCGACGAGCAGGGGAAGATGAACCGCTCCGTTCTGGACGTCGCAGGCGCCATCCTTCTGGTCCCGAACTTCACGCTCGCAGGCGACGCGGCCCGTGGCCGGCGTCCTTCGTTCGATCGCGCCATGCGTCCGGAACGGGCCGAGCCGCTGTTCAACGCCCTCCTCGACCGGCTCCGTTCGTCATGCCCAAGGACGTTCGCCGGGGTCTTCCGGGCCCACATGCGGGTCCGACTTGTCAACGACGGCCCAGTCACCATCCTGCTCGACTCAGCCGACCGCCCCTGACGCCCCTGCCTGGGTCGCGAGCGAGCACACGTCCACGCGGTCCGCGGCGTCCGAGTGCCGGTGCGCCGCCAAGATCCTTCCGTCACGGACGACGAACGCGCCGGGCATCTGGAACCCATCACCCTGCAGCATGCCCACGCCGTGTCCCCTGAGCAGCCCGGCTTGAAACGCCCGCAGCCACATGCGCAGCCCGAACAGCTCGGCGAACGTCCCTCGACGAAGCTCGAACGCTTGATACACCCGCCGCTGAGGGTCGCAGATCTGAAACGTGCCGGATCGCGAGACGTCGGACTCGGCCCGTCTGATCGCAAATCTGTCGAGCTGCTTCCGGGCCGACTCCGCATCGATCATGTGCACGATCACCACGTGCATTCCCCGACGCGACAACTCCTCACGCCGCACCGCGAGGTCCGAAAGGGCCTCCCGACAGAACGTGCACCCGAAGTGCCGAAGGAACAGGACCAGCGTCGGACGCTCCCTGCTGAGCTCCAGCAGAGAACGCACGCCCTCGCCTTCGAGGGAATGGGCCGCGGCGCGGTCCATCGTGGCGGCAAGGTCCTCGCCCCGTGCCCCGGAGTCGGCCCCGCTGTCGACACCGGTGTCGGCGCCGGTGCCGCGTTCCCGGCCCAGCCATGCGTGCCGCAGAATGAGCGCGAACGGAACCCACCACAGCAGATCGTTGCTCAGGATGGTGATGCCGAACGCGACCGGCAGCGCGCCCGTCCACAGCGCTTGCGCAAATCCGATGGGGCCGAAGACCTTGCCAAGGAGCCCGACGAGGACGATCGGCCAGTGCCGCATCGGATCCCGCGCGGCGCACAGATAGCCGATCCCGTACACGCCCACGATCATCCCGATGCACTGCCAGAGCTGCGGATAGTTCGGCTGGGCCATCCCGGCAAAGTCAAACAGCATTCCGGGGAACAGGATCACCCAGCCGCCCCAGAGCAGGTTGTACACGCCGGCGGCGATCAGCCACCACCGCATCCACGGTCGGACCCGACGCCTCTGCTGCATCGAACTCATCAGCATGGGTTTCGGCCATGCCGCCGCCTCGGATGTCCTGTTCAGAGCCGCCGGGCCTTATCGGCCGCGATACTCCGCCGGGACCGGTCCGAAATCCGCCCGGATGACCGACCGGATGCCCCCTCGGCCGCGCCAGTCCGTGATGATCTGCAGCCATGCCGGGCCAAGCAGTCGAACCAGGTCGTCACGGATGCGGTTGGTGACCGCCTCATAGAAGATGCCTTCGTTGCGGAAACTCTGGTAGTAGAGCTTCAGAGACTTGAGCTCGACGCACCCGTGCTCGCCCGCAGGCGTGCCGCCCGGAGCGGGCTGATACCGCAGCGTCACGTTGCCGAAGTCCGGGTGGCCCGTCTTCGGACAGACAGACGTGAACTCCTCGGAGACGTGCTCGATGACAAACGGCTCGCGCGAGGGTGTGGCGAAGGTCTCCAGAAGACGGGCGTCGGGCATGGCCCAGCGTATGCCACTGCCATCGACCGGCACACGCGGTGCGATCAGCGTCCGTATCGCGTCACCAGCTCCAGCACCTGCGGCTGGTCCTGGTTGATCTGCAGCGACCGCCGGAGTGCCGAGAGCCCCGCCTCCTTGGCCCGCTGATCGCTGCGCTTGGAGTTCACCCAGTCGTTCAGGAAGCACACGCCCACCCCGTTGAGCGCGGGATAGTGCGTGGGATCCAGTTTGATCGCCTGCTCGAACGACTGCTTGGCCTCGGCAAAACGTCCCAGCTTGAACCGGGCAAACCCGAGACGCTCGTGCGCCAGCGCGCTCGGTTCGTCCTTGATGGCCTGCGTGAGGGCGTTGGCCATCTCCTCGAACCGCTGCAGCTTGCCCAGACTGTCCGCAAGGTTGAGCAGCAGCGCAGGGGTGAGCTTCATGAGCTCCGAGGCCTGCTGATACTCCCGCACGGCGTCGGAATGACGGTCAAGCGCCGCGTACACCGCACCCAGATTGAACCGGGCGGCGCCATCCTCCGGATTGAGCTCCACCGCCCGCCTCGCGTATGGAAGCGCCTGGGCGTTCTCGTCGAGCTGGTAGTACGCGGTGGCCACGTTCAGGTTGGCCTTGAAGTCGTTGGGCTTCACCGTCAGGGCCCGCAGATACGCCTGAATCGCCTCCGGGAGACGATCCAGAAGGTGCAGCATCAGCCCATGAAAGTACTGGGCGTCAAAGTTCCGCGGCTCGATCCTGGCCGCCGTCGCGTACCGCGCCTCGGCCCGAGCGTAATCCTGACGCATCCGGTAGATGTCCGCCATTCCAAGGTGCGCCGCTGTCAGCGTCGGGTTCACCTCGATCGCCCGCTCAAACTCCACCAGGGCCCGGTCGATGTCCCCGTCTCGCACGGCTTGCTCGGCGCTGGCCAGCAACGCGTTGGCACGTGCGCTCTGTACGGCCGAGTCTCGCGTTGACGCACGTTCACGCCCGCGCTCCGCCCGAGAAGATCCGCCGCAACCCACCGCTCCCAGCATCACGCCGACAATCATCAGGCCCGCGATCATCAGGCCGGCAGGGGGCCATCCGATCGCCGGTCGCGTATGAAACGCGTCCCTTCGGGATCGGATGCTTGTCACCAGAGTTTGTGAGTCCTCCCCGAGGACCATGTCCGGTCGACGGTGGGGGGATTGGAAGGAAGGGGTCATCGCTGCTCTCATCCGTAAAAGCGCATGGATCGTCCAAAATCCAGCCCGCAGAATAGCGGATTTACCGGGGCCCTGCTTTGGGGGCTCGCCCGCGCCGGGCGTTTTTCTTCTCCGAGGCGGCTCCTGTTCGTCCTCGCACCGGGCGCGATCCGGCCTTCGCCTCGTCTCTTCGTGACGTTCGGCGAGCGGGTTGGCCAACATCGGCACAGACCGTCGGCGTGTTTGACAGCACGCTCCGAAGGTGCCGAAGGTTGACAGTGTCCCAGGGTTCACCTGCACAATCCCCTTCTTTGGGGGTCTCCAGAATCTTCGGAATGTTGGCGAATGCCGGGCACCCGACGACCACGCGAAAGCCAGCGTCTCCGATCGTGCCCCGTCCGATGTGCTCATGGCGATCGATTCGGCTGCCGACTGCCCCCTTGGAATCGTTCACATGCAGCACCCGAACCCACTTCAATCCAAGCTCGGCATCCAGCCGATCGAGCACGGCGCGGGCGGACGCTGTCGTCGACAAGTCGTAACCCCCGGCGTGTGCGTGGCAGGTGTCGATGCAGATGCCCAGGCGTTCCTCAACGCCCGTGGCGTCGAGGATCATGTCCCGGAGGGTCGCAAGTTCTGAGAACTCTCGGCCCAGGTTGCTGCCGCTTCCCACCGTGTTTTCCAGGCAACTGATCACCTCGAAGCCTTTGGTGCGGGCAAAGAGCTCGCGATAGGCGTCTGCAATGGCCCGCAGGCCCTGCTCGCGCGTCGAGGTGGTGAACGCCCCGGGGTGATGGACCAGGTACCGGATGCCAAGCTGTTGGCACCGCTGGATCTCGTCGGTCATGAGGTCGATGGACTTGGCTCTGAGGGCGGGGTCCGGCGAAGCCAGATTGATCAGATACGACGCGTGCGAGACCGTTCGTCCGCCCTCGGCGTCCCACCCCAGTTCGGCGAGCCGGGCTTTCCATCGGTCGATTCCGTCTTGGGTGAGGGGCTTTGCCGACCATTGCTGCTGGTTCTTGGTGAAGACCTGCACCGTATCCAGCCCCAGCGAGACGGCCTCATCCAGGGCGCTCGTCATGGAACCGGCGATCGAGAGGTGGCTGCCGAACATGGTGCAGGGTAGCGGCGGACGCTCGACGACCAAGTCGCGGGCACGCCGACGCCCAGGGATGCTGTCAACAGTCTTCGGCCAGAGAGTGGAACCGGACGGACATCCGTGCTCTGCTATTGGCCATGACTGCCAGTCGACTTCACGTCCGGTCCCCGCTCCTGCTCTTGGCGTGCACGCTCTTGACGGGCCTGCTGTGCGGGTGCGAGTCGACCGGATCGGCAAAGCGCAACCTTCAGGTCACCTACCGATTCGAGAACCTCCGCAAGTCGCCGACGACCGACGAGTGGGCGGCAGTGAAGGCGGTGCTGGACCGTCGGAGCGTGCGGAGCGTCGACGCTCGGCCGACAAACTCCCGCACCATCGGCAACCTGCAACTGTTCACCTATGAGGCCCGAGTCGTGCTTCCCAGCGTGCGAGATCTGGAGCAGGTGCAGATCGATCTGGAAGCGCTGGCCCGGGGTTCGGCGCGGCCGGGGCCGGGAGGACGAGTGGAGGTCTTTCTGACGCAGTTGCAGGCGGACTATCGCACCAACTTCGTCGCGGCGACGACCACGACCAGCGTGAGCGGAGTCGCTCCGCGGGGGCATCGGGTCCGGGTGATGGCCGGCGCGGGTCTGCCGGCCATCGAGACTCGCGTGAACAGTTCGGGCGTTTGGCGGGCCGAGCTTCCCGTCGTTCCGCCCGACGGGTGGGTGTATGGCGTCTCGGAGGATCCAGAGGGCGTGGTGCCTTCGAGGTTCTTCCGCCTCAACGTGTCCACCAAGGCGCAGGAGCGAGTCGATGAGGCGGAGTTCCGCCGACTCTTTCCCGCCGACGGCTCGGCCCCGGCAGACCGACCGGCGAGACGCACCAGCCCGACGACGCCCGCTCCGGCGGTCCGATCTCAGGATGATCGGCAACTGCAGGAGCAGAGAAGGCGTGAGGAGGAGGAGCTCAAGAGGCGGCGAGAGCAGGAGCAACGCCGTCGTCCCTGAGGCCGGCTACCGTCGGACATGAGTCAATCAGCATCGCGTCCGCGTCTGTCGCTTGTCACCGGCGCCACCGCCGGGATTGGCCTGGCCATCGCACGTGAGCTTGCCCGCGCCGGGCATCTGGTGATCATGAACGCCCGGCGTGCCGAGAAGCTGCGTGATGCGGCGGCGGAGCTCAACGATCTCGCGGTCGCCGCCCACCCGGGTGCGCCGACGACTCGCGTCGTGCCGGTTGCGGGAGATGCGAGTGAGCAGTCGACCATCGATGCATGCTTCGACATCGCCGCCCGCGTCTTCGGCCATGGCGGCCGTCCGGGAGCGCTGGACGCGGTCGTTGTCAACGCCGGGCGAGGCCTCGCCGGGAGCGTGATCACAAGCGACCAGACCCAGTGGGAGGAGATGGTCCGAACGAACTTCATCGGTGCGGCGAATCTGATGCGATCCGCCGCCCACCGGATGCTCGCCGACGTCGAGGAGGACGCCCGTGGCGGCACGTCCTGGCTCCGGCATCCGCGCGACATCGTGGTCATCGGATCGGTCGTCGGGCGCCACGTGTCGCCGTTCTCAAGCATGTACGGCGGGACCAAGTTCGGCGTGCGTGGGCTCACCGAGGGTGTGCGCCGCGAGTTGGCGCCCAAGGGCATCCGCGTGACACTGATCGAGCCGGGGTTCGTGGTCAGCGAGTTCCAGGGCGTGGCGGGGTACAAAGACGAGTGGTTCCAGGGTGTCGTGGACAAGATCGGGCCGGTGCTGCAACCCGACGACGTTGCGCGGGCGGTGGGGTTCGTCCTGGCCCAGCCGCCGCACGTGCACGTGAGCGACCTGCTCATCCGTCCGACGCGGCAGGACTATCCGTGAGCCGCGGATCTGGAATCCGGAGTCAACGTTCTCCGGGCAAACCCGCTGATCGAGCCGATACCATGCCCTCGTGCTCACCCTTGGGCTGTATCCGCTCTGGCTGCTGATCGTCGACTGGGCTCTGCGTCTGGCCGGGGCGGTGCATCTGATCTGGAAGCGTCGCCCGGTCACGACGACGCTGGCGTGGCTCTCGATCATCCTGTTCGTGCCGGTTCTGGGCCTGCTGCTGTACGTGATCATCGGTGAGAACCGCCTGGGTGTTCGGAGGGCGCGTCGGCATGAGCTGCTCACCAAGCACCTGGAGACCGAGGCCCTGCGTCTGTGGATCTCCCAGCGTCTGACGACCGATCCGCGCGACGTGCCCTTCGGACACATCGCCGAGTTCGGGACTGCCGTCAGCGGCACGCCTCCGCTCAGAGGCAATCGGCTGGCCCTGCTCGCCGACAACGAGCAGTTCCTCGCCTCGCTGCGGGCCGACATCGCCGAGGCCAAAGAGCACATCCACATGCTGTTCTACATCTGGACCGAGGACTCCGGGGGACGGACGATCGGCGAGTCGCTGATCGCGGCCGCCAGGCGCGGCGTGAGCGTGCGGGTGCTCGTGGACGGCATCGGGAGCCGCCAGTTCCTCAAGGGCCGACTGTGCGCCCAGATGCGAGCCGCAGGAGTGCAGGTCGTCGAGGCCCTCCCGGTGCGGCTGTGGCGTCTGCCCTTCAAGCGGCTGGACCTCCGCAACCACCGCAAGATCGTGGTGATCGACGGCACGATCGGCTACATCGGAAGCCACAACCTCGCCTCGAAGGAGTTCCGGATCAAGGAGCGCTTCGCGCCGTGGGTCGACGCCACCATGCGCGTGCGTGGCCCGGGCGCGAACGACCTGCAGAAGATCTTCGTGGAGGACTGGTTCCTCGAGACCGACGAGGAGCTGTGGGNNACCTCCGCAACCACCGCAAGATCGCCGTGTTCGACGGACGGATCGCGTATTGCGGCAGCCAGAACATCCACGACACGTCCTTCCGCAGCAAGAAGTGGCGCAAGACCGGGCAGTGGATCGACGCCAGCG
>DHLW01000002.1:39788-40163 GCA_002405485.1 Phycisphaerales bacterium UBA4658 | reverse complement strand
GTCTCACAACGGCAACCCCACATCCCCAAAGTCATCCTTATCTGGCCCGCCGCCGTCGCGGTGATTGGAAATAGGCCCGGTCTTCTTGCCGGGGCTGAAGGGGACGACTTCGACTTTGAAGGGGTCTTGCTGCTGCGGCGGGCCGCCACCCCCACCACTGCCACCACCCCCACCACCGCCGGATCGGCGTGCCGAGCCCTGGGCGGCGTAGCCGGAGGGGAGGCCTGTGCCGCCGCCCATGGTGCCGTAGTCCTTGAATCGCGTGGTGCTGGAATCCCACGTGAGTTTCACGACGTCGGTTGGGCCGTTACGTTGTTTGGCGATGATGAGTTCGGTTTCGTTGAGTTTGTGCTCGTTCTCGCTGAGCCAGTTCTG
>DHLW01000002.1:36533-39449 GCA_002405485.1 Phycisphaerales bacterium UBA4658 | reverse complement strand
AGGGCCTTGACGCCGCGGCTGATGGCGGAGACTTCGACCTGGCGGCTCTCGCGTGCGGCGTGCGGCGCGGTCATGAGCTGGAGATAGTCGATGATGATGCAGCGGATCTTGTACAGCGAGGCCATTCGGCGGGCCCTGGTGCGCAGGCCGAGGACCGTGAGCCCTGGCGTGTCGTCGATGTAGACGGGGGCCTCGTGCAGCTCGTACATCGCCGAACAGATCTTGTCATAGTCGGCGTCGCGGAGCTTGCCGGAGCGCATGTCGTGTGAGGAGTAGCCCGAGCGGGCGCTGAGCATGCGCTGGGCGATGGCGTTCTTGGACATTTCCAGACTGAAGAACCCGACGGGGACGGGACTGGTCTTCTTGGCGCTCCAGGGCGAGCCGCCCATGGCGATCTGCTCAGCAAGGTTGAGCGCGAGGGCGGTCTTGCCCATGGACGGGCGGGCGGCGACGATGATCATGTCGCCTTCCTGCAGGCCGCTGGTGAGCTCGTCGAGATCCTTGAAGTGCGTGGGGATGCCGCTGACGCCCTTGCCCTGAAGCGAGAGGAGGCGCTGATACTCCTGCTCGACCAGATCGGCGAGCGAGGCGACCTCGCCGCTCTCGTCCTGCTGGGCGATCTGGAAGATGGCGGCCTGGGCCGAATCGACAAGCGGCTTGGCGCCGTCGGGCCCGAGTTCTCCCGCGTGGTAGGCGTCATAGACGATCTGCCCGCCGGCGGTGATGAGCGAGCGCAGGCGGTGCTTGTCGGCGACGATCTTGGCAAAGTGCACCGCCGCGGCGGGGCCCGGTGTCTCGGAGGCGAGCTTCTCGAGATAGCTCATCCCGCCGACGTCGGCGAGCTGCTGCCCATCGCCCAGGGCCTCGGCGAGGAGCACGAGGTTGCCGGCCTGCTTCTGGTCGTAGGTCTTGACCAGGGCCTGGTAGATCGCCGCGTGGGCCTCGCGATAGAAGGACTCGGGCGACTTGACGATCCCGATGATCTCGTGGATCACCGAGGGCTCGATGATCATGGCGCCGAGCAGGGCCATCTCGGCAAGCTCAGAGTGCGGCGGAGGCTTGTCGAAGAGCTTATCGAGGGGGATGACGGGCCGCTCGCGCTCGCCGCGCGACCGCCACTTGCCCTCGCCCCGCCCTTGGACTTGTCCAGCTTCCGTGCCCTCGGCCATGCGATGAACGTATCCCGGAGCCGCCCGTAGATCCCGGCCTTGACAGGGAGCCCCCGGCAACAGCCAGAAAATCCCCGATCAACCGACAACTTGTGCGAAGGTCGAGGGGTGAACAGGTTCCAATCAGGGCGTGGCGGAGCCCATGGGACTTGCCGGTCCTTCCAGCCCCACCTGCTCGCGCATCCTGCGGAGCCCATCGGGGGTGTGGATGGGCTTGCCATCCAGCAGGAGGTCGATCTTGGCCTTGAGTTCCTTCTCTTTGCCGGGGAGATAGCCGACGTCGACATCCGCCACTACTCCGGCCTGATCGACGATGACGATCTGCGGGATCGAGACAGCGAAGTAGAGGTTCGAGAACGAGAGATCAGAGTCGTAGATCTGGGGCATGTCGAACTTCTTTGCGGACAGGAACCGCCGGACCTTGTTCTTGACCTCTTCGCCTCCGCCGCCCACGGGCGGCTCGCGGTTGACGGCGATGAACGCCACGGGCTTGCCGGCCTCGGCGTAGGCGCGCATGAGCTGGTGCATCGCGGGCATGCCCTGGACGCACGGGCCGCACCAGGTCGCCCAGAAGTCCATGACGATGACCTTGCCCTTGAGCGCGCCCAGGTCGACCGGCTTGCCATCCAGATCGACCGGGATCTTCTCAGACGAGGGCTTGCCATCGGGGCCATCCGCCGGCGGCAAAGGCATGGGCTGCCCGATGAGGGCGACCTGCTCCTTGAGATTCGGCCGCAGGAAGATGAACTTCTCAACGCGCTTCTCGCCGGCCTCGGGCGTGAAGGTGAACGTGGAATCCGGGAGCGTCGGGTTGAGCTCCCGCTTGATCGTCGTCAGGAATCGGGCGTGCCGGTACTTTGCGGCCTTGACGGTCCGGCCCTCAAAGTCGCTGTCTTCCTCGGCCTTGCGGTCGGCAAGGTCCTGGTACATGCTCGTCATGTCCTGCCGGATGAACTCCGCCAGTCCTGAGGCGTCGGCGTGCCACCGTTCGATCGTGATGGGGACGCTCGAGGGCTGCCGATCATCCTCGCCGGTGCCGGTGATCCAGATTCCCGGCCTGCCCTCGTGCTCACCGAAGCGGACCTGCTCCATGGTGCGGATGTTGCGGAGCGACTGCTCGATGCTGACGCCCGGGCGCAGCACGGGCTCGCTGGGAATCCCGCGAATCTGCCCCCCGGACAGCTCCTCCACGACCGTGCGCAGCTCCCATGCGCTTGGCATGGGCCGCTGCACGTACTGCTTGAGCGATGCGCTGCGGATGGTGAGCGTGACGCCGTCGGCAAAGACGGTCAGATCCCGGGTCTTCATCCAGAGCTTGTCGGGCTTCTGCAGGGCAAACTCGGTGACGAAGGTGTTGGTGCTGGGCTCCTTGCCGTCGATGTGCACCTCCCACACCGCCGTCGTCGTCCCCTTGATCGACCGGGCCTCGCGGAGCTTGTCCAGCTCCTTCTCCAGCGGGAAGCGGGCTTCGACGAAGACGGTGGCGCCGCTTCGACGCGGAGCGGCCGGCTGCTCGGTCGGCTTGCCCGTTCCCGCCGGCTGCGCACACGCCGCTCCGGTGTGAAACAGGGCCCAACCGACGGCGGCAATGCCCATCGCTCGCGATACAGACACTCGTGCGTGCATGTCTTGACCCTTCCGGCGGACCACCACCCGTTGCGAACATCCTACGGCAAAGCCGACCACCGGCCGTGAGCCCGGCCTGGGATCCGCTCCTGAACCCGGTCCGGGGGATACAAGCCGGACA
>DHLW01000002.1:33025-36222 GCA_002405485.1 Phycisphaerales bacterium UBA4658 | reverse complement strand
CTGCACCCGCAGACCCTGGCCCGGCTGGGCACGCTCGAGCTTCGGGCCAAGATGATCGTTGAGGGCGTGATGAGCGGGGCGCACCGGTCCCCCTATCACGGGTTCAGCGTCGAGTTCGCCCAGCATCGCCCGTATGTCGCCGGCGATGACATCCGCCACCTGGACTGGAAGGTCTACGGGCGCTCCGACAAGCTGCACCTGAAGCAGTATCAGCAGGAGACGAACCTCGACCTGATGGTGATGGTGGATTGCTCTGGCAGCATGAACTACGGGTCGCGGTCGTTCGAGTCGGCGAGCGGGATGGGCAAGACGCGCTCGCTGGACGGTCGCGACTACTGGAGCAAGTACGACCACGCCACCGCCGTCGGGGCCGCGCTGGCGTACATGGCGCTCCACCAGGGCGACCGGACGGGCGTGGTGGTCTTCGCCGACGACGTGAAGGCGATGCTCAAGCGCTCGAGCGCGATGAACAGCTGGCGGCAGATCGTCGGCGCGCTGAGCACGCAGCCGGTGGACAAGCCGACGAATCTCGCCAGGGTGATCGATCAGACGCTGGGCAAGCTCAACAATCGCTGTCTCATCGCGCTTGTCAGCGACCTGTTCATCGATCCGGAAGAGTTCCGCAGCGCGTGCGCCCGCATCCGACACAAGCGGCACGACCTGCTCGTCTTTCAGATGATCGATCAGCGCGAGCGGGCCTTTGACATGCGCGACGTCGCTCCGTTCCAGGGGCTGGAAGGCGAAGAGAAGATCAAGGTCGATCCCCGTGCCATCCGCGCCGCCTATCAGGAAGTCTTCAACAAGCACCTCGACACCATCGGACGGATCACGCGCAGCTTCAACTTCGATTACCAGCTCGTGAACACCCACGACTGGCTCGGCCCGCCGATGGCGGCGTTCCTCGCAAAGCGAAATGCCCAGATCAAGCGGAGGAAGTTCGGATAGGAAGGACCGGGTTCGGGGCGTCGGAAATCGGGCTTCGAGTGGATTCGGAAGATCATGTCGCTGAAGAGCTGTCAGGAGCGGAATGTGTGCAAGGTGACCACGGACATGGTCGCCGAGACGTGCCGCGCCACTCCCGCCCGGGCAACTGAGGAGCGATTCGGCGTTGCGACCCAGGTTCGCCGAGCGGCGGGGTCGGCGCCCGCACACATCGCCGCGTGCTATGGCCGGACCCATCGAGGCCACGACCTGCGGTTCCTGTCTATCGCCCCGGGATCGGTGGCTGAAATCAAGACCCGTCTGGTCATCACCGCCAGAGTCGACGGTACGACACGGGACGCTCTGCGTCCGACATGTGAACTCCTGCAGCGTGGTGGCCAGAAGCCGATCTCGCGGATCCGCGCTCTCGAATCGGCCTCATCAGCTCGAGACCCGAGAACCCAGAGCAAAGACCCGATCGCCGGAGGAACGACAGCATGACGTTTCTCCACCCCGCCCTCCTCGCCGCGGGCCTCGCGGCCATTGCAATCCCCATCATCATCCACCTGCTCATGCATCGCCGGCGCAAGCCGGTCATGTGGGGCGCGATGCGGTTCCTACTTGAGGCCTACAAGCGTCAGCGCCGCAAGCTGATGGTGGAGAAGTGGCTGCTGCTGGCGTGTCGCTGTCTGGTGCTCGCACTCATCGCGCTTGCGATCGGTCGTCCGCTGCTGGGTGCGCTTGGGACGGGGCGCAGCGGGCGGACGGTGTACCTGGTCATCGACAACGCGCTTGCCGCCCAGACCCGCGACGCGGACGGACGCACCGCGCTGGATCGCCACAAGCTCGCCGCCAAGGGCGTGCTCGACGCGCTTCGCGCCGCGACCGGATCCGAGAGCGATCGCGTGGGGCTCATTGCCCTGGGCGCGCCCGCGGAGACCATCGTCGTGCCCGCGTCGGCGAACCTCGGCGCGCTCAACGGGCTCATCGACGCCGTCCAGCCCGCGGATGGCCAGGCCGACTTTGCCGGCGCGTTTGCCGCCATCGTCGCCGCGCTCGCTCCGGCCGACGGTCAGCCCGCTCCCCGGGCCGATCGGACCTTCGTCATCGTGCTCTCGGACTTCCTGGAAGGATCGCTCGATCCCGCCCAGAGCACAGGTTCGGCCGCAGGCGACACATCCCAGGCATCGGCGTCGCTTGCCTCGGGCATCAAGCTGCCCGAGGGCGTCCGCATCATCGCGCTCACCCCCTCCGCCACGCCCCAGAGCAACGTCGGCATCGTCGGCGTCGAGCCCTTGCGTTCGGTGCTTGTGGATGGCGGGTCCTCGGGCGATGGCGAGCTCACCGAGCTCGTTCGCGTGCACCTGCGTCGGACCGGCCCGATGACCGCGCAGAATGCCACCACCGTCGTCCGCGCTCGGCTGGCGACGCTCGGCTCGACTTCCCGCTCCGACGAGTCGCCCACCGAGCGAGCCACGATCCGCTGGAACGCCGGCCAGGAACAGGCAACCGCGATCGTCCCCATCCGCACCGATCGCGCCGGCCGCGCCGCGGCGTCCACTTCCGGCGCATCGGGCCTGATCGTCGCGAGCATCGATGACGACGCTCTGAGCGCCGACAACCGGTTTCGCAAGCCCGTGGAACTCCGCGAAGCCCTGCGCGTCGGCGTCATCGCGCCGTTGCGCTTTGCAAGGCCCGAGCGCATCGACAAGCTCGAGCCCGCCGCCTGGGCCCGGCTCGCCCTCGCGCCCGCCGGTCAGCGCACCGGCGTGGACATCGTGGATATCGAGCCCGCGTCCCTCGACGCCGCCCGCCTCGCCGGGCTCGACGCGGTGGTCCTGCCCAGGCCCGATCTGGTCCCCGAGTCGGCATGGCCTCGGCTTCGCCTGTTCATCGACTCGGGAGGTCTCGTGCTCGTCGCGCCCCCGCCGGGCGTCACCGTCCATCTCTGGGGAGATGCCATGGCCCGCGGGCTCGGGCTCGACTTCGCGCCGGCACGCGAGTCGATCGACCTGACCTCCACCGGCGGGCCTGGCAAGCTCCTCCGCCCGGGCTCTCGCCCCGCCGCCTCCACTTCCGACGGCGAAGGGTCCGCCGCGCTGCTCGCCCTCGTCGAAGGCGAGCTCGACGACCTGCTCCCCGGGGTGAACCTGCTGAGACTCCTGCCGCTGCAGCCGGCGCCCGAGCACGGCGAGCCGGTGCTCACGCTGGAACAGGATCGCGGGACCGTGCTCTGGGCCGGCCCGCCAAGCCCCTCATCGGAGGGCGCGGCGGGC
>DHLW01000002.1:25326-32795 GCA_002405485.1 Phycisphaerales bacterium UBA4658 | reverse complement strand
CGTCCGCCAGGGCGTCGGACGGGCCCGCGGATCATGGTCGGCGCTCGCCGGCCAGCGACCGGCGCTTCCGGCCCGAACCGGCGAGTTGCAGGAGCTTCCAGACCCCTCCAGAACCGGCGAGTCGACCGATACCCCGCTGCGAGTGCGCGTCGACACGGGCGGTCTGCCGCTGGAACCGATCCGTCGAGCCGGCGTCTTCCAGGCCGTTGATGATCGCTCCGCCGCCCGAGGGATCGTGGCGATCAACCCCGACCCCCGCGCCGGTCGCACAAGCACCCAAAGCCAGGACGCCGTGGGCCCGCTGCTTCGAAGCGTGCTCTCAAGCTCCGGCGATTCGACCGAAGCCCTGCTCTGGCTCCCTGCCGATGCCGCGTCCGCCCCGATCGGCGGCACGCCCGCATCCGGCGCCAGCCCATCGAGCACCGGCGACGCGCTCTCGGCGATCTTCGGCAAGACCGACAGCGGCCAGCCCGTCGCCCTCCCGTTGCTCATCGCGGCCCTGGCGCTGGCGGTGCTGGAAGTCCTGCTCGCCAGACGCGCAAGCCACGCCGAAGTCGATGCCGCCGCCGCCCCAGTCCCCACGCCACAGGGCTCGGCCCGAGCGGAGGCGGCATGAACGATCTGCTCCAGCAACTGCTCGGCTCGCCGGCGCTTCGGCTCGGACAGCCCGGCGTGGAGTTCGGGTTCGAACGTCCCGTGCCCGCGTGGGGTTGGGCCCTAATCGTGCTCGCCGCCGCTGGCGTGGCGGCCATGGGCTATGCCCGACTGCAGGGCCCGTCGGCGGGCCGGCTCGCGCTGGCCGCTCTGCGGGGTCTGCTGGTGCTGCTGCTGGCCGTGCTCATCGCTGGCCCGCGGCTGATCAAGCCCAACGAGACCGAGGAACGCGACTGGGTGCTGGTGCTCGTGGATCGCTCGGCGTCGCTGACCATCGCCGACTCAAGCGACGACTCCGGCGGTCGCCGCAGCCGCGAAGCGCAGCTCCGCGAAATCCTGAAACGGGCCGAGCCGACGTTTGCAGAGCTCAAGGCCAAGCGCGTCGTCGTCTGGCTCGGCTTCGACGCCACGTCCTACGACCTGACCCTTCCCCCTGCCGGCCTCGGGGGCTCGCTTCCGGATCTGGGCTCGCCGACCGGGCAGCGCACCGACCTCTCCCGTGCGCTGGACGCGGCCATCCGCAGGGCCGCGTCACGACCCATCTCTGGCGTCGTCCTCTTCTCCGACGGCCGAAGCGTGGATGAGACCAGCAGGGCCCTGCTCCGGCGGCTGGATGCCGAGAAGATCCCGGTGTTTCCGATCGCGCTGGGCTCGGCGTCGGGGGTGCCGGATCTGGCGGTGCGACGGGTCACCGCCCCGCGATCGGCGTTCGCAGCCGATGCCGTTCCCGTCGATGTCGAGATCACCCGCACCGCGCCGCAGAGCGTCGCGGCGCGACCCGAGCCGACCGTGGTCGATCTCATCGACTCCGCGACGGGCGCGGTGCTGGACACGCGCGAGGTGCCATGGCCCTCGCCCGCCGCCGGCCCATCTGATCAGGCCCCCAAGGCCGATGAACCCATCGAGCAGACCCAGCGTGTGACGCTCACGCATCGCCCCGCGGCTGCGGCCGCCGGAAGCGTCACGTGGACCGTCCGCGTACGCCCGGGCCCCGGCCAGCCCCAGGACTTCGTCGACACCAACAACGCCGCGAATCTCTCCATCGAGCTCGTCGATCGACCCATCCGCATCGCGTACTTCGACGGCTACCCGCGGTGGGAGTACCGATACCTGAAGAACCTGCTCATCCGCGAGCAGTCGGCGAGCGCGGCGATCATGCTCCTGGCCTCCGGCAAACGCTACATCCAGGAAGGCACCGTCATCCTCGACGCGCTCCCGCGCAGCCCGGAGGACTGGGCCAAGTACGACGTCGTCATCCTCGGCGACGTCTGGCCCGGAGTCTTCACGCCCGACCAACTCGCCCAGCTTCGCGATCGGGTCGCCGTCGGCGGCGCGGGGCTCATCTGGATCGCCGGCGAGGGTTCAACCCCGGGCGCGTGGCGCACCACCCCGCTCAACGAGCTGCTCCCCTTCGTCGTGCCCGAGTCGGTCGGGACCGCCTCCGGGCTGCCCGCGTTCGACGGGCCCGTCACGCTTGCCCCAACCCCCGCCGCCGATCGCCTGGGCGTGCTCCGGTTGCTGGACGCGCCCGTGATCGACACCCCGACCTCGACGCCCGTGTGGTTCCCGCCGGTGCTGAGCAATCCGGAGACCGGCTGGTCGCGCCTGTACTGGGTGCAGCGGATCGACCCGACCATCGTCAAGCCCACCGCCGAGGCCCTCATGGTCGCTCGGGCGGTGCCCGGCGCCGATGGCCCCTCCGGCCCGACGGACCTGCCCGCGGTGCTGAGCATGAACTATGGAGCCGGCCGCGTGCTCTATGTTGCGACCGACGAGATCTGGCGCTGGCGGTACGGGCGGGGTGAGTTGTACCCCGAACGATTCTGGATCCAACTCGTCCGTCTGCTCGGACGCGAGTCGCTCGCCCGCTCCGGCCGCCCAGCCCTGATCGAGGCCACGCCGGAGCGCGGGCTCATCCAGCAGCCCATCCGCGTGCAGGTCACTCTCCTGGACCAGGCCCTGCTGGAGGCGGCGCCGAGGTCGATCCGGGTGCGCGTCGCGCCCGACGCCTCCGTGCAAACCCCCACCGCCGAGACTCCGACCGTCGAGCTCACCCTCCTCCCGGAGATGCCCGGATCATCGGCGCCGTCGGTCACCCCGTTGGGTCAGGGCGGTCGGGGCGTTCCTCGGACCTTCTCCGCCACCTGGGTTCCCACTGAACCGGGCCGGTTCCGGGCCGTCGCGGATGATCCCGCGCTCGGGGTCGTCGGCGCGGGCCTGGACGACCTCACCACTCGGATCGAGGTCTGGCAACCCGATGACGAACTGCGCAGACCCCAGGCCGACCACGCCAACCTTGCCAGACTCGCCGAGGCCACCGGCGGCACGTTGCTGCAGCCCTCGGACATCGGGGAGCTCTCGCGACTGCTCCCGAACCGAACCCTGAAGCTCATTGGCGAGCCCGATGTGCACACCCTCTGGGACACGCCCCTCTCCCTGCTGCTGGTCATCCTGCTGCTCACCATGGAATGGGTCGGTCGACGGCTGCTTCGATTGGCCTGATATCCACCTGAACCCGCAAAACCGGGCAAATCGCATCTTTCCGGACGATCCCGACCTCCCCGGAGTGACAACCGCCCCCGCCGACAAGTCTGTCGGTACACCCGTGCGAGCCGATATCGGAAATCTCGGCGAATCCCGATTCGGGCCGAGTGCGCAAGGGCCTTTCCACGTACAACTCCTGATCGAGGCCACCACCCACTCTTCCGTTTCCCGCGCCACCGCATGAGCACGCACACCACGCCCCCGCCCGACCACGCCGCAGCCCAGGCCCGCATCGCCGGGTGGCTGCACCGAGTCCGTGCGACAGCGTGGACCATGCTGCTGACCCAGCGCGTGGGCTGGATCCTCGCCGCAGTGCTGCTGGCGGTGCTCGTGGGCGGAGGGCTGGATTACGCGCTTCGGGCCCCGGTCTGGTTGCGCACCCTCGGACTGGTCGGGGCCGTGGGCATGCTGCTGTGGGTCGTACGGGCCTGGCTCGCACCGGCTTGGCGATTCCGTCCCTCGCTCACCGAGGTCGCCCTCCGCGTGGAACGGATCGACGAGCAGCGGCGGGCGTCGGCCTCGGGATCAAGCTCGGGACCAGGTCCGGCACGAGCACCATCCCCATCGCTGCGCGGGGTCTTGGCCTCGGGGTTCGAGCTCTCGTCCGCGTCCGCCGACTCTCTCAGCGCGGCCCAGCGCGCCCTTGCCACTCCGGTGATCCAGTCGGCGTCGCGAACGATCCAGAGCGTCCGCCCATCGGATCTGTACTCCACCCGACCGATGCTGGGTGCCCTGTGCGGCGTGGGCTTGGCGCTGCTGGTGGTGCTGACGCTCGCGGGCATCCGACCAGACCTTGTGCGGATCGGCGCGGCCCGCATGCTCCTGCCCTGGAGCGGGGCCCAGTGGCCAAACCGCACGCAGATCGCCGACGCCACCCAGACTTCGCACCACCCGCTGGGCACCGCGCTTGCGCTCCGGGCCGCGCTGGTGCGCAGCGACTTCGGAATCGACGACACCAAGATCACCGTTCGCTACCGGCTGATCTCCTCCGGCTCGGCCGGCCCATGGCGTTCGGCGGTTCTCAACCGCCAGAACCAGCAAGTCACCCTGCCGGGTCCCTCCGCCGGCGGCGAGCTGCAGACCCTGACCGGTACCGTCTTCGATCGCCTGATCGAGCCGACCGGCCTCTCCCCGGCCCGGGCCGGCGACGCCGCGGAAACCTCGGCTGAACTCGAGTACTGGTTCGAGTCCTTCGACGACCAGACCACGCCCGCGCGGATCGTGCTTGTCGAGCCGCCGGCGCTCCGACGTGCGTCGGCCACGATCCAGCTCCCGTCATATGCGGCTCAGGTGCTCGGGGCCGATCTCGGCGAGAGCGCTCGGCAAGTCCAGACCGTCGACCTCGGACCGGGTTCCGATGATCGGGCCGCGCCGGCTCCCATCCTCGCCGGCTCGCGTCTGAGCGTGACGCTCGAGTTCAACAAGCCGCTGGACATTCCCCCCGACCTGGCCACCAGCGGTCGATCGTGGCTTGAGTCCACCCTTGGACCGGATGTCGCCGCCCTGTTCAGCGCCCAGGGCACGCGCGAGGCGGCGACGCTCGCACGCAGCGGGGCGACCTGGACGCTCTCCTGGCAGCATTGGGAGACGCTCCGTCTGCTTGTGCGTCCGACCGACGAGCACCGCATCTCCGCCGCCGAGGACGCCGTGTTTCGCTTCGACGTGCTCAAGGACAATCCTCCGTCGGCGACGGTGACGCAACCCGTGGAGGACAAGTCGGTGCTCCCGACGGCGACGATCGCGCTCGAAGCCGAGGGCCGCGACGACGTGGCGATGCGATCGATCACGCTCGAGCGACAGCTCGCCCGCAGGCCCACGTCGGAAGGAGCCGTGGCGGAGGCCGTGGGGGAGCCGACCGTGCTCAGCACCGTCGTTGCGAGCGCGTCCACATCCTCGATCGGGCCCGCAAGTGCGCCCTCGAGTGGGCCGTCCGATGGGCCCTCGAGCGGCGGTGCGCCCAAGCGGCTGGTCACCACGTTCACGCTCGATCTGAGCATCATCCCCGGCCTGCAGACGGGGGACGAGCTATGGATCACGGGCGTTGCGACCGACGCGTACGAGCTCTCCGGGCAGACGCACGCTCCGGTGCGATCGAGCGTGCGCAAGCTCCGCATCCTCTCACGAGAGCAGCTCGTCGAGCAGATCTGGAGCGATCTGGGATCGATCCGGCGGACGGCCATCAAGATCGACGAGGACCAGCGCGACCTGGCCCAGTCCTCTCCACGACCAGGCCCGGACGCCGACGAGGCCGCCCGCCGCTCGCAACGCGGGCAGGCCGCCTTGTCCGAGCGCCTGGCAAGGCAGAGCCAGAGCATCCGCGAGCTTCAGGATCGCGTTCGCGAGAACGCCCTTCCCGACGCTGCGATCAGCGACGTGCTGCGGCAGTCGGCGGACATGCTGAGCCGAGCGGGTCAGCAGTCGAGCTCGGCGTCGCAGCAGCTCGGCGACGCCGCCCGCCAGAAGAGCGATCCCCAGGCCGCCGCCGACGCAGGCAAGGCCGAGCTCGAGCAGGCCCGGGAGTCACAGGAGCGCGTCCGGAACGAGCTCGCCGACCTGATCGACATGCTCGACCAGGGCGAGGACACTTTCGCGAGCAAGCGGGCGATCGAGCGGATCATCGACCAGCAGCGGGCCCTGCAGGAGCGCACCGGGGAGGCCGGGCGCACCACCGCCGGCCGGACCGAGGCCCAGCTCTCCCCAGAGCAGAAGCAGCAGTTGAGCGAGATCGCCGAGCAGCAGGACGCCCTGAGCGAGGACGTCCGCGACGCGGTGCGCAAGATGCTGGAGCGAACGGAGAAGCTCAGCAAGACCGACCCCGCCGCGGCCCAGGCGATGCAGCAGGCGGCCCGGCGTGCGCAGCGCAGCCAGACCGCCGAGCGCATGCAGCAGGCGGCCCAGCAGGCCCGGCAGAATCAGACCAACACGGCCCAGCAGCAGCAGCAGCAAGCGCTTGAGGATCTGCAGGGGGTGCTCAACGAGTTGAACCAGGCGCAGAAGAACCGCGACGAGGTGCTTCGCCGGGTGCTCGCGTCGCTCATCGAGTCGATCGAGGGGCTCATCCGTCAGCAGGAACTGAACCTCGCCGCCCTGAAGGACGCCGAGCCCGCGGGCAACGCGGCGGTGGTCGCGCTCGAGCCCGGGATGGTGCAACTGCACACCAACACGCTGGGCGTGCTGAGCGAGGCCGCCGACGGCCCGCGCGAGGCCGGCCCCGCGCTGGAAGAGCTGGAGAAGGCCGCCGAGAGCATGGCCAAGAGCATTCCGGAGCTCCGTGCCGGGAGCGCGGCTCCGGCCCGCACGCACGAGAGCGATGCGCTCGCCGCCCTGAAGGCCGCGCTGGAAGCCGCACGCACCGTCGATCAGGGCGCGCAGGATCGGCAGAACGCTCGCAAGCGCGCCGAGCTTCGTGCAAAGTACGACGAAGCGCTCAAGGCCCAGATCTCGATCCGCGATTCCACGCAGGGGCTCGTTGGCGCCGAGGACACGCGCCGCAACAAGGCAGCCGCCCGGGGCCTTGCGCAGGAGCAGTCGCAGCTCAAGGACACGCTGGACAAGCTCCGGCAGGAGACCGGCGAGGTCGCGAGCGCGGCGGTCTTCAACTTCGCGCACGACCGCCTGGGCGAACTCATGTTCAGCGCATCCGACGCGCTGTCCCTTGGGCTGCCCGATGACGCGGTCGTCCGCGCTCAGACCTCCGCCGCCCGACTGCTCAAGTCCCTCTCAGACGCTCTCAACGACCGCAAGAAGGCCGACGATCCGTTCCGCACGCCCGAACAGTCCGGGGGTGGCGGCGGATCGGGCGGGCAGCCCCCGCCGGTGGTCCCGCCCGCCGCCGAGATCGTGCTCCTCCGGCTCATGCAGCAGGAAGCGCTCGATCTGGCCCGGTCGGCCGCCGAGGCGCAGCGCCCGGATCCCCGGCTCGTGACCGAGGCCGCCAAGCTGCAGCAGGACCTCTCCTCGCAGGGCCAATCCCTGCTCAAGAAGCTCACCGAGCGTGCTCGTCCAGAGGGTGCCCCCGACCCGAATGCCAAGCCCGTCGATCCGGAGCCGGAGCCCGACGCGCCCCAGCCCCAGCCGCCAAATCCAGGAGGCGAGTGATGTCGATCGCCTGCACCATGCTCATCGCCGCGACGCTCGCGTGGTCGACCGATGACCCCAAGACGACGCCCCCGGCGCAGCCCAGCCAGTCGCCCGCAGCGCCATCGGCGAGCACGCCCGAGCAGAAGAAGCCGGCTCGGCCAGCCGGAGCCCCGCAAACGCTCGACGAGCTT
>DHLW01000002.1:19018-25049 GCA_002405485.1 Phycisphaerales bacterium UBA4658 | reverse complement strand
CGCCTTCAAGCAGGCCATCGCGCTCATGGGCGACGCCTCCGGCCGCCTGAGCGGGCACGCCGACCCGGGGCTGGAGACGCAGCGCATCCAGAATGACGTGATCCGCCGGCTGGATCAGCTCCTGGCCTCGCTGGATCGCCAGCAGCAGCAACAGCAGCAGCAAGGTCAGGGCGAGCCCCAGGAGCAGCAGCAGCAGGACGCCCCGGGCCGACAGCAACAGCAGCAGCAGCAACAGGCCCAGGCCGGCGACGGCAATCGCACCGACATGGGCCCGCCCCGCCAGGACGGAACGCTCAAGAGCGAGATCGAGTCGGCCCGGGCCGCGTGGGGCGCGCTCCCCGCGGCGATCCGCGAGAAGCTGCTGCAGGGGTCGAGCGATCGATTCAGCGCGCGATACAAGACCCTGACCGAGGAGTATTACAAGCGCCTCGCCGAGGAGAGCGGCAAGTGACTCGCCTGACCATGCACCACGCTCGTCGTTCCGCACCGTTCCTGGCTCTGTGCGCCTTGGTGTGCCCGGCCGGGGCACTCGCGCAGCCCGGGCCACAGCCATCACCGGCACCAACTCCAGCTCCCCCCACGGCGAGCATGCCGGATCGCCCGGAGGCTGCACGCCCCGACGGCACCGTCAGCGCGCAGAACGCCGCAGCTGCCAATGAGATCACGCCCGAACTCGATCTGGCGATCGCCCGCGGGCTGGAAGCCCTCGCCGCCGAGCAGGATGCCGACGGCGCCTTCGGGTCCGGTCGCTACGGCAAGAACATCGCCGTCACCGCGCTTGCGTGTCTGGCGTTCATGGCCGACGGGCATCTTCCCGGGCGTGGCAAGTACGGCAAGCATGTCGAGCGCGGGCTGGAGTTCGTGCTCAAGAACTCCACCGAGACGGGCCTGCTCGCCGCCGACAGCACCAACGGACCGATGTACGGACATGGCTTTGCCGCGCTCTTTCTTGGCGAGGTCTATGGGATGACCAAGGGGGGCGGCGAGACCCGCGCTTCCACCCGCGTCCATGAGGCGCTCATCAAGGCCTGCACGCTCATCCAGCGCTCGCAGAACGCCGAAGGGGGCTGGCGATACAACCCCGTCCCCTACGACGCCGACGTGTCGGTCACCATCTGCCAGATCATGGCCCTGCGTTCGGCCCGCAACGCGGGGATCGAGGTCCCCAAGGAAGTCATCGACAAGGCCGTGGAGTACGTCCGACGCTGCCAGAACCCCGACGGCGGATTCCGCTATCAGGCCAACCCGGGAACCTCCGCCTGGCCTCGATCCGCCGCCGGTGTCGCGTCGCTGTACTACGCGGGCATCTACAAGGATGACGCGATCGATCGCGGCGTGAGCTATCTCGCCGAGACAGCCATGCCCGGTCGCGGGAACATGCCCGGGGCACACTACTTCTACGGCCACTACTACGCCGTGCAGAGCATGTACCTCGCCGGGGGCGACCGCTGGGCCCGATGGTGGCCGGCGATCCGGAATGAACTCATGGACCGCCAGCAGGCAGACGGGACATGGCCCGATCCGTCAGTCGGCCCGGCATACGGCACCGCGATGGCGCTCATCGTTCTGCAGATGCCCAAGCGCTTCCTTCCGATCTTCCAGAAATGAACCACCATCGCACGACCTCGCTCAGGTTCCCTGCCCATGTCGGGGCCATCGCGCTCGGGGCTGCGACGCTCACCGCAAGCGCCGACCCGATCACGCCCGGCCGGCCCGCCGTCGCCGCCCCTCGCTTTGCCCTGCTGCTCCCGGGCAAATCCCCGGAGCCGATCGCGCTGCTGCGTCTGTCGTCGGAACCCGACGTGGACGGGGTGTGGCTGACGTACCTCGACTCGGCCGGGGCCCGAACGTCCACGCCGCTGGACAGCGTTGTCGCGATCGCACCGATCTCGTGGATCCCCACCCCTGAGAGCGTGGCTCCTCCCCTGGGCGAACGATCCTCCGAAGCCGCGCTGCAGCGCATCGAGCTCACCGATGGCCAGCGCCTGGTCGGGCAGATCATCGATCCCTCGCCGGAAGGTGCGGGCGAGGCCCGGGCGCCCGCGGGCGGCGCGATGGTCAGCGTCCGCAGCGAGCGGCTGGGCGTGGTCGCGTTCCCCATCGAGCGCGTGCGACGGATCCACGCCGACGCCCCTCGTGCCCCGGTGCCGGGCGATCTGTCGGCCGCCGCCGACACGCTCGTGCTGGTGAACGGCGACCGCATCGAGGGCTTCATCGAGTCGATCGGCCCGCGCGTCCGCATAGAGCCCGCCGCCGATCGCACCGGACCCAGGCCCCCAGCCCAGACCATCGAACTCGAGCAGATCGAGCTGGCCAATCTCATCAACCCTCCCGTGCCGCCGCGCGGCGGGCGGGTCGATCTGGTCGATGGCAGCATCCTCGCCGTCGATCTTGCCTCCATCTCGGCGCAGCTCGAGTCCGGCAAGTGTGCGTTCCGCCCGCTTCTGCTCAGCTCGAATGCGCCCCTGTCGCGCGACCTGGGCGATCTCGCCGGCCTGATCCCAAGCGCGTCTCGCCTGATCCCGTTGAGCGATCTGACCATCACTGCGCAGCGACCGCACGCGTCGGCGCCCCGTACCCCCGCCGCGGCGATCCTTGCCGATGCTCCGGCCCCGCTCTCGACGGCGGACATCCTGCTTCCCGGGCCGATGACCATCGAGTGGTCGCTCCCTGAGAGCGTGTCATCCCAGAGCTCGATCTCCGGCTATGCACAGATGGACGATCGCTCGTTTGCCTGGGGCGACTGTGAGATCACCGTCTCCATCATCGCTCCGGGAGCTCCGGTGCGGGAGCTGGCCAAGGGCCGGCTCAGCGCGGAGAGCCCCACGCTCCCGCTCGCCTCCGAGCTTGGCGCGGCGCCGCGGGGTTCCCGGCTGCGCGTGCAGGTCGAACCCGGCGAGCATGGCCCGATCCAGGATCGGGTTGTCCTTCGACGCATGCTCCTGATCGCGCCGACAGCGTCCGAATAAGCACTCCGTGTTCTGGCATCCGTTCCGGCAATCCGCTCATGCCGGTCCTGATTTCCGCCGATGTTCTCCGGAGAAATCGCTGATCTCAGCACGCCGCCATCGGTGTGCTCAGCGCAGCACCGGAGAGCACCATGTTGCGGAAATCGGATCACCCTTCGAGGGAACACGCTTTCGTGATCGCCTTTGCCCTGCTTGCCGGGACATGCGCGACCGTTCGAGCCCAGAGTCTGGCTGGAGTGGAGGTCGAGCTTGGACCGCTCGATTCTCCGGGCCGAGGGACTGGGCCTCGCACGCTGGAGGAGGCGAAGAAGCCGGTCGCCGAGCAGAACACGGCCCTGCCCACGCCCCCGCCATCGCCGCGGGAGTGGTTCGGGCCCGATGGCAAGTCGTGGTTCGACTGGTCGCGAGCGACCGGAGACTGGGGCGGCATCCGAACCTCCATGGAAGAAGGCGGGCTGACGATCGCCGGGTCGTTCACGCTCGACTGGTCCAGCGTCTGGTCGGGCGGGGCCGAGAACCGGGCATACACGCGACGCTGGCTCGACATCAACGCGACGCTCGACCTTGACAAACTCCTTGGGTGGAAGGGCGGAACGGTCTATGCGGACTTCTACCACTATGGTGGAGAGACCGGCAACCCCGTCGGGGACGTTCAGGGCACCAACGCCTACATCACATCGAGAGAGCTGGACCAGCTCGCCGAACTGTGGTTTCAGCAGTCGTTGTTCGACGGCAAGCTGCGCATCAAGGCGGGCAAGATCGACGCGAACGTGGACTTTGCGTTCCTCAGTTCGGCGAGCGGCTTCGTGAGCGCCAACGGAACCTGGGACATCAACCAGCTCGGACAGCCGACGTATCCCGAACCCGCCACCGGCATCCTCGCGTTCGTCTATCCGACCGAGAACATCTACGCCGGCATCGGGTTGTTCGATGGCGCGACACAGGATGGCATCCGGACCGGCGGCCGCGGCCCGGCGACGTTCTTCTCCGACTCCAAGAGCGACTCGTGGTATCTCATCGGCGAGGCGGGTCTCACATGGAAGGAGCTGGGCTCGCTCGGACAGGGCCTGCTCGCCGCGGGAGGATGGGGCCACACAGGCGACTTCGCTCGCTTCGACGGGGGCACGGAAGAGGGCACCGCCGGGGCGTATGTGCTCTTTCAACAGCAGTTCATCAGACGCGAGGGCGAGGGCAACGAGAACAAGGGACTGTTCGGCTTTGCCCGCTGGAACTGGGCCGACCGTGAAGTCTCGCTTGTCACTCATCACGTCGCGCTGGGCGGCGTGCTCAAGGGCACGTTCTCCGGACGCGATGCCGACGAGTTCGGCGTGATGTGGTCGTTCGCCGATCTCTCCGGCCGCTCGGGCGCAACCGGCGAGGAGCACAACGTCGAGGTGTTCTACAAGCTCCAGCTCTTCGGGTCGGTGTCGCTGACTCCGGACCTGCAGTACATCTCGAACCCGAGCGGCAACTCCGCGATCGACGACGCCTGGGTCGGCACCTTGAGCGTCGTCATCTCGTTCTGAGTCCCGACGTCAGCACCCGAACCGAGGTCCGCCATGAACTTCTCGATTCGCGCGCGGCTCATCTGCCTCGGACTGATGGCCTCGGCGCTGACCTGCGCCGTGGGCTGGTTCGGGTATGACGGTCTGGTCGGGATGCGGGCCGCCTCCGAGGCGATCCTGCAGACGACCAAGGCCGTGAGAGCCCAGATGCGCGCCGACATGATGCACGATGCTCTTCGGGGCGACGTGCTGTCGGTCTTCGCCGCCGAGAGCGCGGCCGATCGCGACGCGGGCGTGCAGGCCGTCGACGAGCACTCCGAAGTCTTTCGCGAATCGCTCGTGCAACTGGAAGCCACCGCCCTCACCCCCGAGGCCGCCTCGGCCCTGCACGCCGTCAAGCCCTCTCTCGAGAACTACATCAGCGCGGCCAGCGTGATCGCCCGTCAGGCGGCCACGGACCCCGCGTCGGCCCGCTCGCAGATGCCGGCCTTCAACGACGCCTTCGAGGACCTCGAAGAGAAGATGGAAGCGCTGGGCGACCACCTCGAGGCCGGCGGAGCGTCGACAGCCAGGACCGCCCAGGATCGCGGATCCCAGGCCCTCGCGGGAATCTCCGTCGCCGTCGGAACCTCGGTCGGAGTGCTCCTGCTCGGCTCGGCGTTCATCACGCTGAGCATCGGGCGGTCGATCCACGCGCCGATCGCCCGATGCATCTCGGTCACCCGTGCACTGGCCGGGGGCGATCTGACATCGCGCGTCGGGGTCATCGCCACGCGCGAGCTCGGCCCGCTGGGCTCGAGCATCGACTCGATGGCCGACTCCATGCGGCAGCTTGTCGGCGAGATGTCCGAGACCGCCTCGGAAGTCGCCAGCGCCGCCTCGAGCATCGCCGCGGCGAGCGAGCAGACCTCCGCGGCCAACGCCCAGATCGCCGAGCGAGCCGGCGTGGCGAACAAGGCCGCCGACGATGCCCGCACTCAGGCGAATGACGGCACCCAGACACTGTCTCTGGTGATCGGCGACATGGATGCGATCAACAAGTCCGTGTCCGATGGCGCGTCGTCGGTCATGACCCTCAGCGAGCGCAGCCGAGAGATCTCGGGGCTTGTCCGCGTGATCAACGACATCGCGGATCAGACCAACCTCCTCGCGCTCAACGCCGCCATCGAAGCGGCCCGCGCCGGTGAGCACGGGCGCGGCTTCGCGGTCGTCGCCAACGAGGTTCGCAAGCTCGCCGATCGAACCGCCAAAGCCACCGAACAGATCGTCGGCTCGATCAGCGCCGTCGAGGCCCAGACCGGAAGCACCGTCCAGGGCATGCAGACCAGCCGATCACGAGTCGAGCAGAGTGTGGCACGCACCCAGAACGCCGGCGAGAGCATGAACGCCGTCCTCGCGGCGTCGGTGTAGGTCGCGGAGATGATCTCGGCGATCAACGCAAGCACGCAGGAAGCGGGGAGCGCGGCCCAGGAGTCCTCCCGCGTCGCCGGAGAGCTCTCCGCGAAGGCCGCCCGTCTTCAGACCCTCTTCGAGCGGTTCAACGTGCGCTAAGGCCCG
>DHLW01000002.1:10934-18819 GCA_002405485.1 Phycisphaerales bacterium UBA4658 | reverse complement strand
CGCCCGCGCCACCACCGTCTGCTCGGTCCACCCGAGCAGATGGAAGTGGTGGTGGATCGGGGCCACGCGAAACAGCCGCTGCCCGGTCCCCGTCCGCCGACGGGTGTACTTGAAGTAGCTCACCTGCAGCACCACGCTCGCGATCTCCATGAGGAACACGCCGCTCATGATGAGCAGCAGCAGTTCCTGGCGGATGACCACGGCGAGGTACCCAAGCAGCCCCCCGAGCGCGAGCGATCCCGTGTCGCCCATGAACACTTGCGCCGGCCAGCAGTTCCACCACAGGAACCCGAGGCAGGCCCCGGCCATCGCCGCCGCGAGCACCAGCAGCTCGTCGCAGTAGCTCACATACGGCATGAGCAGGTACTGCGCCGCCGTCTGCCACCCGGCGATGTACACCAGCACGATCATGCCCAGCGTGACGATGACCGTTGTCCCCGCGGCGAGCCCGTCCATCCCGTCGGTGATGTTCACCGCGTTGGACATCCCCGCGATCATGAGCACGGCGATGATGATGAACAGCACACGGGGCAGCTCGATCAGCGACGGATTGATCGTCCCGCCCTGCACATACGCGGCCTGCAGCGGCACGCTGAGCACGTGGGCCAGGTCCTTGTCCATGCCCGGCGTGTCGCCCTTGTTGTACACGAAGTACCCGACCAGCAGCCCAAGCCCGAGCTGAAAGAGCAGCTTCTCCCACGCGTGCAGGCCCTGCCGAGACCCTCCCGGTCTCGACGCCGCGGTGAGCTTCAGCCAGTCGTCGATCGATCCGAGCGCCCCGAGATAGAGCATCACGATGAGCCCGGTCACCACGTAGAAGTTGCTGATGTCCGCCAGCAGCGCTGTGGACCCCAGAATCGCCCCGCAGATCAGCAGCCCGCCCATCGTCGGAACGTTCTTCTTTCCGGTGGCGGCCTCGGCCAGAAGCTGCGTGTCGCTCAGCCCCGTGTCGCCGATCTTCTTGCGCCGAAGCCAGCGGATCACCGGCTTGCCGAACACCACCACGAGAAAGAACGCGAGCGCCGCCGCGAGCAGTGCCCGGAACGTGAGCTGATCCAGCACGACAAACAGCCACTCGACCCCAAGGTCGCTGAGCACGTCGCGAGCACGATTCCAGAGCAGGTACAGCATCGACGCATCGACCGATTCCCACCCCCCTTTCCCCAACCCTCCATCCCCCGTTCCAATCACCAATCCCGCGTCATCGCCCGGTGTTCATCGGGGATCGGGCTATCTCCCGGCGCTCCCGGCGAGGGCGGGCGTCGTCGAATCGGTCTGGTCCTTGGCCCCGGTGGAATCGTCGTCGCCATCATCCGCCGAACCATCAAGTGCCTCCACGACGCGTTCGAGCTTGACGCGTCGTGAGCCCTTCAGGAGCACGAGATCCCCGGGCTGGATCAGCCGGGCGATCATCCGGGCGGATCGGCCTTCGGCGGAGTCCACATGCCGCACCCGCGGCTCGCGCCAGCCAAGATCGCCAAGGGCCCGCTCGGCGTGCCGCATTCCCGCGCCGACGAGCACCACCATGTCCACGCCATGAGAGCCCTGCGAGCGACGGACGATGGCCTCGGCGATCGAGCGGTGGCTCTGCTCCGACGCCGCGCCCAGCTCCAGCATCTCTCCCAGGATCGCCACCGTCCGCCGAGGAGCCCCGCCTCCGACGATGGGCGCCGTCGACAACGACAGCAGCGTGTCCAGCCCGGCGAGCATGGAGTCCGGGTTGGCGTTGTACGCGTCGTTCAGAATGGTGACCGGGCCGGAATCCGCGCCGCGGCGGACGCTCGCGTCGATCACGTTCAGCCGCATGTCCGCTGAGCCGGCCGACCGCAGCAACTCGGCGCACCGGGCCTCATCAAGCCCCAGACGGCGGGCCACGGCCATGGCGGCCAGTGCGTTGAGCGCGTTGTGCTCGCCGATCAGCCCGAGCGTGCACCGGGTCCGCGCGTTGATCCCGAATCGCAGCACCGGTCGCCCGCCCTCGATCTCGTGCCGGGCCTCGCTCAGCCGAAGCGTGCACCCGCTCCCGCGACCGAACGTGATCACGTTGGGCGTGACCTTGACATGCTCGGCGAGCTCGGGCACATCCCCCGGAAGCACCGCCCAACCGCCGGGCTTGAGGTGCTTGAGAATCGTCGCCTCCTCCCGAGCGACCCCTGCCAGATCGCCGAACCCCTCCAGATGCTCCCGCCCGATCGAGGTGATCACCGCGATGTCGGGCTTGACGACGTCCCCGAGCATCGCGATCTCGCCCGGGTGGTTGGTCCCGATCTCGCAGACGAGGTACTGATCGCTCTCCTTCGCCGAGAGAATGGTGATCGGAACCCCGATGGCGTTGTTGAAGCTCTTCTGGCTCGCCGATCCGCGCATGCTCTGGCTCAGCAGGTGATCGATGAGCCGGGTCGTCGTGGTCTTCCCATTGGAGCCGCACACCCCGATGACCTTCGTCCTCTTGAGACTCTCCCGATACGCCGCGGCGATCCGCAGCAGCGCCTTGCCCGTGTCGGCCACCTTCAGCACCCCGCACGCCGGGGTATAGCCGCCGGCCGGCACCGTGGCCGTGTCATGCACCACCAGGATCGGCGATCCGGCCTCCGCGGCCTTGGCCAGATAGTCGTGCCCGTCGAACCGGTCCCCCTTGAGCGCGACGAACACCTGTCCGGCTCGAATCGACCTCGAGTCCGTGCTCACACCGGTGATCGGAGCGTGCAGGGGCGGAAGCGGCAGATCCGCGGGACGATCCTTGGGCAGCTCGATCATCGGCGGCCTGATCACCCACGTTCCCGCGCACGCCGAGCGAATGTTGTCCGGTGTCCAGAACGTCATGCCATCCCCGATTCGGCCCCATCGCCCGCCCACAGCCCCCATTTATCGGCAAAGCGGGCGGAAACCGATGAGACCCGCCGCCCGGTCATGCCCCCGGCCGGATCGCCCCCCCCTACTCCGCGTGCGTCTGGTCCCGGGTGTGCTCGGCTGAGTCGGCCCGGACGGGCAAGCCCCTGCCGACAAGCGCCGACCGCGACACCGCGCGATCGTCGAACGGCCGAGTGATGGTGCCCCCGGGCCTTGAGGGGTCGGGCAGGATCTGGTAATCCTCATGCCCCTTGCCCGCGATGATCACCACGTCTCCGGGGTGTGCCTCGCGGATCGCACGCTCGATGGCTCGCTGCCGATCCGGTTCCACCTCCACGCCCCCGCTTCCTGCGCGATCGCCCATCCCCGACAGAATCTCAGCGATGATCGACTCGGCCCGCTCGGTTCGCGGGTTGTCGCTGGTGATCACGACCCGGTCGGCAAGCTCCGCCGCGACGCGCCCCATCCGGGGTCGCTTGGTCCGATCGCGGTCGCCGCCGCACCCGAACACGCACCACAGCCGCCCGCCACCGGCATCCCCCCCACTCCCCCCCCGCTTCGCGCTCCGCCGGGCCATCGCGTCGCGGAGCACCGTCAGCACCGTCTTGAGCGCATCGTCGGTATGGGCATAGTCGACGAACACGTCGATGGGCGCGCCCTGCGGCGTAACCGGTTCAAGCCGGCCCGGCGGCGCGGTCGTCGCTTGCAACGCTCGAGTGATGATCTCCAAGCTCAGGTCATCCTCCCCCGTGCCCCCAAAGAGCGCGTGCACCGTCACCAGCGCCTGCAGCGCGTTCATCACGTTGAACCCGCCGACCAGCGGTACGCGGATCCGCGTGTGCGACACCCCCGCACCGGACCACGGCCCGGAGAGCTCGACGTCGGTGCCGGTCGTGTCCGCGGCGACCACCCTCGCCCGCCACACCGTCTTCGGAGCCGTGCCCCCGGCAATCGGCAACGCACCCGGCTCATCGACCGCACACCGGGCGATCCTCGCCGAGCAGTCCCGGACCATCCGCGTGTGCCAGGGATCCTGCGTGTTCACGATCGCCACGCCGCCGCCGGACGCTGGCGGGAGGGCGGCGAACAGCATCGCCTTGGCGTCGGCGTAGTTCTCCATCGTGCCGTGATAGTCCAGGTGATCGCCCGTGAGATTCGTAAACACGCCCGCGTGGAACCCGATCGCCTGAGGCCCGCCCACGCGACGCTGGTGCAGGGCGTGGCTGGAGGTCTCCATGACCACCGCCTTGCACCCGGCCTCGTGCATGCGGGCGAGCGTGCGCGAAAGCTCGAGCGCGGGGGGCGTGGTCATGGTCGCCGGGGCCACCTCGGTCCCATCATCGATCACCACCGTGCCCACCAGCCCGCAGCGCACGCCGAGACGGTTGAGCATCTGGTGAATGAGAAACGTGGTTGTGGTCTTGCCGTTGGTCCCCGTAACGCCGATGACGGTCATCTTCGAGCTGGGGTTGCCATAGAACCGCTCGGCGAGCTGAGCGATCGCCAGGGGCACATCGTCGGTCTGCAGCACGACGATCGGTCCCGGCTTGCCATGCACCGTATCCGCGAGCGTGAACCGCGGATCATCCGTCAGGATCGCCGACGCACCGGCCTCGATCGCGCTCGGGATGAACCGCTTGCCGTCGGCCTTCTCACCCGCGCGAGCGATGAACAGCGAACCGGGCATGACGGTGCGCGAGTCCTCGGTGATATCGCAGATGCGAACCGCAGTGCCGACCTGCCTCTCGCCCCCGTGGACCTGCGCGATGTGAACGTTCAGACCATGGATCAAGTCGCCGATGCGCATGCGCCACGATACGCCCGCCCGCTCCGGCCCACGCACCCCAATGGCTGCCGATGATGCACGCATGACTTCGCCGCTCTGCGGACCCTGAGGTGCACCGAACGCGGCTTGGAGATCGGGCAAACAGGCCAATTGTGCGCCCACAGACCCGAACTTTGGACGAATCTGGCGTCGGTGGATCCAAGTTCTCGGGCTTTTTCTGTTGCGTTCTCGGACAAAGCTGGTAGGATCAGGGTGATCTCGTGGTGGGAAGGTCTGTAACGCGAATGTGGCGTTGCACCCACTCTCGGGGTTCGGCGGTTCTCTCACTCCCGCCGCTCACATCTCGGATGCGAAGGAGTTCGCGATGTCCCTGCACTATGGGCTCGCGCTCGCGGTGGTCTCTCTCTCCGCCTGCGCACTGCCCGCCTCGGGTGCGATCACGCTGACCAATGGTCAGTCCGTGACGCTCGACCAGATTCTGACTTCGAACGATCGTGCGTTCATCGTCGGCGATAAGAAGTTCACGATCGTCTCCTACACCTCCCCCACGTTCAACGCCGCCAATACCAGCGTCATTGGCTATATCGCCAACGACCCGCTCACGGGCATCGGCTTTGATCTCGCTGGGGGCTTCGGGGATCTCCCCGGAGATACCCTGATCTCGGAGTTCAACATCCGGTACACGGTCGAGATCATCGAGCCGTTCCTGACCCAGGGCTTCCGGATCGTGGACACCGAGCTCTCGTTCAACGGCAACGCCACCGGCACCGGCTCCTATGCCCGGGTCGATGAAAGCGTCCTGGACTTCTTCGCCCAGCCGGGCCAGAACCTCATCGGGACCAAGCGGGCGTTTGACATCGTCGGCCCCCCGCGGCAGACCCAGCTCCAGGATCGCCTGGTCTTCCCGCCCCGCGTGAAGCTCGAGGTCATCAAGGACGTGCAGTTCTTCGCCTTCGGACCGGGCTCCACGGCGACGGCGTCGTTCATCCGGCAGTCCTTCAGCCAGATCCCCGCCCCCGGTTCCATGGCCCTGGTCGCCATCGCCGGGCTCATCGCCACCCGACGTCGGCGGTAGTTTTCCCCAGACTCACATGCCCGGCGTGCCAAGCGCACGACTCGGCATTATGATCTTCTACTCTCTCCTCGGGGGCATGGCCTAACGGCGATGCCCTCTTTTTCTTTGCCAGGTCCGGGCCGGTGATCCGCAGGAGTTATCGCCCCTGAAGGATCGTCCGAGAGCCAAAAGACGCACCCAAGTCACGTCCATTTCAGCACTTATATCTCCTTCGAGGGTGCCGACCGGGCACTCACGAAGTAGGGTGTTCTCGTCGATGAGTGTCCTCTCGACACGTCCGGGCAGATGTTGCCCGGGCCTGGCTCTCTCTCACAGGCGACGGCTCTCACCGTCGTGACAAATCGGTCTTTGGCGAAGGAGATGTGATGTTCTCTCGCGCTTGTGCTCTGCTCGCGGCCGCCGGTCTGGCCGCTCTGACGGTCGCTCAGTCCGCGTCGGCGGCGATCACCCTGACCAACGGTCAGTCGGTGCTGCTCTCGACGATCCTCGCCGAGCCGGATCGCGGCGTGATCATCTCGGACAAGCTCTTCACGTTCCAGTCGTGGACGAGCTCGCAGTTCAACCCGAGCAACGTCTTCATCTCCGGGTTCATCGCCAACAACCCGCTGGACGGGATCGGCTTTGACATCACCGGCGGATTCGGGGACGTGAGCCCCGGCGACTCCATCATCAGCGAGTTCAACCTGCGATACACCGTCGAGGTGCTCCCGGCGTTCCTCGCCCAGGGGTTCCGCATCAAGGACGTCGGGCTGACGTTCAACGGCAACGCCACCAGCGCCGGGTCCTATTCCCGCGTGGACGAGACGATCTTCGACGCGCTGGCTCCCTCGGGCACGAACCTGCTCGGACAGCTCTCGGCGTTCAGCATCCCGGGCCAGCCCGACCAGCTCCAGGACTTCCGAGACTTCTCCCCGCGCCAGTTCGTCAAGCTCGAGGTGAACAAGGACGTCAAGTTCTTCGCCAACGGCCAGGGCGGCACGGCGACCGCGTCGTTCGTGCGTCAGTCTTTCAGCCAGGTCATCCCCGCGCCCTCCGCCGCGGCTCTGATCGGGCTGGGTGGACTGTTTGTCGTTCGCCGGCGTCGCTGAGCGATTCGTGGTAGAGTGCACCGCCCCGCCGTGCGAGAGTGTGGGCATTGATCTTCGAGCAGGGAGCGTCGTGGCGGCGCTCCCTGTGTCTTTGTGCCCGGACCTATCTTCCCGGAATGTCCGATCTCTGGCAAGCCCGGCGGGAGCAGGCGCTGCGCGGCGTGGAGCCGCTCGCCGTCCGCATGCGCCCGCGCACGCTCGATGAGATCGCCGGACAGCAGCACATCCTGGGCCCGGGCAAACTGCTGCGACGCATGCTCCAGGCCGACCGGCTCACGAGCATCCTGCTCTTTGGCCCACCGGGCACGGGCAAGACCACCCTGGCGGAGGTGATCGCGCGGCATCTGCGTCGGCACTTTGCCAAGGAGAACGCGGCATCGGTGGGCGTGGCCCAGATCCGCGCGATCCTCGAGGACGCCAAACGCCGCCTCGGGGAGGACGGCACGCGCACGGTGCTGTTCCTTGACGAGATCCACCGTTTCAGCAAGAGCCAGCAGGACGTGCTGCTTGGAGACGTGGAACGCGGCGCGATCACGCTTATCGGCGCAACCACCGAGAACCCGCTCTTTGCCGTGAACAGTGCGCTGGTCTCGCGGTCGACGCTCTTCCGGCTTGAACCGCTTGACGAGTCGGACATTATCGGCGTGCTTCGCCGGGCGATCGCCGACCCGGATCGCGGACATGGCAAGCTCGCGCTCGTGGTCGACGACGAGGCACTGGCCGTCTGGGCGGTCAAGTGCGACGGGGATGCGCGCCGGGCGCTCACCGCGCTGGAAGTGGCGGTGCTGAGCGCGGGCACACCCGGCCATTCGGCGGCGGGGGACGGGCCCGGGCAGGACACACGCGGCCCGGTCCTCCGCATCACACGCGACGACGCCGAGGAGAGCATCCAGCAGAAGGCCGCGGTGTACGATGGAACGGGCGACGAGCACTACGACGCGGCGAGCGCGCTCATCAAGAGCGTGCGCGGAAGTGATCCAGACGCCGCGCTCTACTGGATGGCCCGCATGCTGGAATCCGGCGAGGATCCGCGCTTCATCGCGCGTCGGTTGGCGATCCTCGCCAGCGAGGACATCGGCAACGCCG
>DHLW01000002.1:2596-10743 GCA_002405485.1 Phycisphaerales bacterium UBA4658 | reverse complement strand
TCGGCATGCCCGAGGCGCGGATCACGCTCGCGCAGTGCGTCTGCTACCTGGCCCTTGCGCCCAAGAGCAACGCGAGCTACACCGCCATCGAGCGTGCCCTGGAAGACGTGCGCGAGGGACGCACCGTGCAGGTGCCCACGCACATCAAGGACGGCAACGTCCGCAAGGCCGAGCGCATGAGCGCGGGCGGCCCGAGCAACGGCAAGGGCGAGTCCTACGCCTATGCCCACGAGGACGGCATCCCCTCACCGCTGCTCGGGATGGTCGGCAGACAGGACTATCTCGGGGTGACCAAGCGGTACTACGAGCCGACCGTCTTCGGCGCGGAAAAGCTCCTGAAAGATCGGCTGGACGAGGCCCGTCGGCTTCGTGGCCAGGTCGACGCGGCTGACGCACGGGATCGACCGGCGGGCGGGTAACTCCACCGGTCGATCGGCCCGCGGGTTCCCCATACACTCTGGGCATGGACCCCGACACCATTCTCCTGGAAGCCGAAGAGGCCATGACCAAGGCCGTTGAGCACCTGCGCAAGGAGCTCCGCGGCATGCGGACCGGTCGCGCGTCGCCCGCACTGATCGAGTTCGTGAAGGTCGACTACTACGGCGACATGCAGGACCTGAAGAACATCGCCGCCATCAGCGTCCCGGAGCCCGCCCAGCTCCTCGTCAAGCCCTTCGACGCCAGCAGTCTGCAGGCGATCAAGAAGGCGATCGAGACGGCGGGCCTCGGGCTGAACCCGATGCCAGAGGGCAAGCAGATCCGGGTGAATCTGCCCCCGCTCACCGGCGATCGGCGCAAGCAGCTCGTCGGGCACTGCAAGAAGATGTCCGAGGAGACCAAGATCACGCTCCGCAATGCCCGTCGCGACGCGAACAAGCACGCCGACCATCTCAAGACCGACCCCAAGGCGCACGTGCCCGAGGACGAGATCGAGACGTTGAAGGAGGAGATCCAGAACCTCCTCAAGAAGTTCGAGACCGAGGCGGACGACCTCGTGGCCAAGAAGTCCAAGGAGATCGAGGACATCTGAACTGCCGCCCGGCCGCGGACGCGGTCGGAGACGGAGGCAGAGCCGGCGGCAGGAGAAGCCCGTGTAACCGCGGCGGACGTGCCGAGCCGGAATATCTTGACATTCCGGTGGGCAATCCGGGAAAACTCTGTTCAGCAGATCGCCGATTTGAGTGCCGGTCGTCGCCGGCCCATGCTGGCGCGTCTGCTGCCGGAGGATACACGCATGCGATGTCCGATTGACGGGCGTGAGTTGTCGCCGATCGAGTACGAGGGCGCGCTGATCTTCACCTGCGAGTCGTGCGGCGGAGAACTGCTCTCGGGCGACGCCCTGGCCCACGTGGTCCGCACGCGCGAGCAGACCTTCGGCGAGCTGTGGCCGCAGCTCGTCCAGCACTCGCGCCCGATCTCCGGAACGCCGGCCAAATCGCTGCAGCGCGGGATCGGGTGCCCGATCTGCTGCGCCAAGATGACGACGGTGAACTACTTCGGATCCAGCGACATCTTCGTGGACCGGTGCCTGCAGTGCCACGCCGTCTGGCTTGATCGACAGGAGCTGGAGCGGGTGCAGGCGCTCATCGAGCAGTGGCACGACCAGGCGCCGGGCCAGCTCGCCTCGATCAGCATGAAGCTCGAGGAAGCACGTCGAAAAGCGGTCGCGGCGGGCGAGTCGGCGTTTCAGGGCTCGCGGTTCAGTTTCGCGAACGCGATCATGAATCGCCTGCTGGACGCGGCCTGAGGCGTGTCCACCGAGCGGGGAGGCGAATCCGCCGCGCCCAAGCGTCGAAACGCTCATGCCGACGGGAGTACCCTCTCGCCGGACCAATGGGCATCATCGAGACCGACCAACTCACGTATCGCTATGGCTCACGCCGAGGCATCGACGCAGTCGGCCTCCGCGTCCACGAGGGCGCGTTGTACGGCTTTCTCGGCCCCAACGGCGCGGGCAAGACCACGACCATCCGCGTGCTGCTGGGCTTCCTGCACGGCAGCACCGGCATGGCCCGCGTCTTCGGATTGGACTGCTGGACCCAGTCCGCTCGCATCAAGCAGGATCTTGGTTACGTTCCAGGCGACCTGCGGCTCTGGCCTTGGCTCACTGGACAGAGTGCACTGAACATGGTCGGGGCCATTCGCGGGCGCGAACTCGCGACCCCCGGCCGGCAGCTCGCCGACATGTTCGAGCTCGATCTCTCCGTCAAGGTTCGGCGGATGAGCAAGGGCATGCGTCAGAAGCTCGGGCTCATCCTTGCGATGGCCCACGATCCCAAGCTGCTCATCCTCGACGAGCCTTCCAGCGGCCTGGATCCGCTCATGCAGGACCGCCTGCTGGAGTATCTGCGCACGGTGGCGCGTCGCGGCCGAACGGTCTTCTTTTCCAGCCACACCCTCAGCGAGGTCGAACGCCTCTGCGACCGCCTGGCCATCATCCGGCAGGGCCGGATCGTCTTCGACGGGCCGCTGGATGACCTGCGCAGGCAGGCCGGTCACGAGGTTCGGCTGAGATGGAACCCGGCCCGCGAGATTCCCGCCGACTTTGACCGCTCGATCCCCGCGGGGGTCCGGCTCGTCTCCCGAGACGGCCTGGACGTTCACCTGCACTCCAGCGTCGAGGTCGTCACGCTGCTCCCCTGGCTCGGAACGCTCCCGATCGACGACCTCGCCCTGGGCAGACCCGATCTGGAGTCCATCTTCAGAGCGTTCTATCAGACCGACGCCCAGTCCGCCGAGAACGGAGGCCGCCGGTGAACCTTGGCCTCATCATCCGGGCTCTGCGCGAGATGCTTCCCACGACGGCGCTCATCGCCGGCATGCTCGGGCTCATCTCCGGTCTGCTGGCGTACGCACTTCCCGCCGTGCAGGCCCGGTTCCTGCAGCGGTCCTTCATCCCTCCGGGGCTGCAGCAGATGCGGAACGTGATGCTGGGGGTCGACTCGGCCACGGGCGGGGTCGCCGACATCGCCTTCAGCATCGCCTGGAGCCACCCGGTCGTGCTCATCCTGCTGTGCGCTCAGGCCATCATCGTCTGCACGCGCGTGCCCGCGGGCGAGATCGAGCGCGGCACCATCGACATCCTCATGGGCCTGCCCGTCTCGCGCCGACAGCTCTTCCTCAGCGAGTCCCTGGCATGGGTCGTCAGCGGCGGGCTCGTGCTCGGCGCGATCTACGGCGGCAGCTTCATCGGCGCCATGTTCATCAGGCCCGAGTATCGGCCCGACTGGTCCAACCTCGCGATGGTGCTGGTCAACCTGGGCCTGGTGTACGCGCTGGTTGGCGCGCTGGCGCTGCTGGCGGCCACCTTGAGCGATCGACGCGGACGGGCCGTGCTCTTTGTCCTGGTGATCGCCGTCGGCTCGCTGCTGGTGAACTTCCTGCAACTGCTCTGGGAACCCGCCAAGCACGTTTCGTTTCTCAGCTTCCTGCACTACTACCGCCCGATCGGCATGCTGCAGAAGGGCGCCTGGCCCTGGCGTGATCTCGCCGTGCTCGGCTCGGGAACCCTCGTCGCGTGGGTCGCCTCAGGGATCATCCTCAGTCGACGTCCCTTGACAACGCTCTGAGACGCCCGTCTGATGTTCCACGTGGAACATCCACCAGCCCCGCCAGTTCAATCCCCACATCCAGGAACAGCCCGCCTCCGGTTGCTGCTCCCGATCAGGGGGTTGCTCGCGCTCGCGGTGGTGCTCAATCACGTCGAGGCGATGGACTTCGCCGGCCAATACAGCCGGGTGTTCATGTTCTTTGTCGTGAGCGGATACTGCATCTTCGAGGCGATCAGCTCCGTGTACGCCCGCGGCGGAGGATGTCGCCCCGCCTGGACGTTCCTCAAGCGGCGCTGGTGGCGGATCGCGCCGCCCGTCATCGCCGCGCTCGTCTATCTCGTGTTCGTGCGATTCGGGCTTGGATTCTCCGCCGCGGGATGGCGGAAGGAGATCGATCCCATCTCCTGGCCGCTGCATGCCACGCTCACGAGCTGGATTCCGGGTCTTGGCATCACCCAGCCGCCGTGGACCAACACGGCGTGGGTCACCGGGCCGCACTGGACGCTGGGCTACGAAGTGCAGTTCTACCTGCTCGTCGCGCTTCTGGTCGGGCTCAAAGCGTGGCATCGCATGCCGCTGTGGGTGCTGGCCACGGCGATGCTGAGCACAGGGCTGCTCTGCGCGATGCTCTGGTCCAGACCGTGGACGGGCACGGTTCTGGATGGCGCCGCCTGCTTTGGTCTTGGCGCGATGGCGTGGGTCTGCCTGACGCCATCCACTTCGGCGCGGGCCAAGCCCTGGGCCGGGGGCGCGGTCGTATGCGCGGCCGTGCTGTGTGTGGTGATGTTCTGGTTCGGCCCAACGGACCCGGGCGCGCGAGAGACGTGGAGCCGGCTGGCAGTGTCGTCGGTGTTTGCAGCGGCGCTGCTGGCGATCGCGCCTTGGGATCGATTCTGGAATCGCCGGTGGTTCACGGCGCCGTTCAACGCCCTCGGGACGATCTCGTACAGCTTGTTTCTGGTGCATCCGGTGAATGGTCCGATCGCTCGATCGTGGACCGAGCGTCTGCTGCCGGCCCAGCCGCCGGAGTGGGTGTGGACGGGTGTCTATCTGGGGATCCAGATCGCACTCGCGGCGGCGTTCTGGTGGGTGGTTGAGCGACCGCTGACCCGCTTGAAACGCCCCGAGTAGCGTCGCCCGATATCCTCCGGACTCATGTCTACATCTCCCGCAGTTCATCCCGACTTTGCCGACCTTTCTCTGCGCCAGCGCACCGATCTGCTCGCGATCGACGAAGCGATCATCCGCAAGGGCGGCGGCAAGTCGGCGATCCAGCGCCAGCACGAGAAAGGCCGCCTGACCGCCCGCGAGCGCATCGCCAAACTGGTCGACGATGAAACCGGCTTCGTGGAGCTCGCCCTCTGGTCGGCCCACGGCATGTACGCAGAGCACGGCGGAGCGCCCGCCGCCGGCGTCGTCACCGGCGTCGGCCGCGTCCATGGACGCGACTGCATGATCATCGCCAACGACGCCACCGTGAAGGCCGGCGCGTTCTTTCCGATGACCTGCAAGAAGATCATCCGGGCCCAGAACATCGCCCACATGGCCCGTCTGCCGCTGCTGTATCTCGTCGACTCGGCGGGGGTGTTTCTGCCGCTGCAGGAAGACGTCTTCCCGGATACCGACGACTTCGGGCGCATCTTCCGCAACAACGCCGTGATCAGCGCCGACGGCATCCCGCAGATCGCCGCGATCATGGGCTATTGCGTCGCCGGCGGCGGTTACCTGCCCGTGCTCTGCGACACCCTGCTCATGACCGAGGGCAGCGGGCTGTATCTCGCCGGGCCGGCGCTTGTGAAGGCCGCCGTGGGGCAGGTGGTGACCGATGAAGACCTCGGCGGGGCCAAGATGCACTCGGCGATCAGCGGAACGATCGACTTCCGCGAGAAGGACGACGTGGCGTGCATCGAGCGGCTGCGGTCGTTGGTCAGTAAGTACAAGGCATCAAGGGACCAAGGGATCAAGGCATCGAGGCAGGACAGTGGGTCGGGTGCACGCTCGGCAGAGTCGGTCTACGACGTCTTCACCGACAAGTCCGGATCGCAGTATGACGTGCGAGATGTCATCGCGTGCGTGGTGGATGCAAATTCGCCCCGCTCGGAGAGCGGGGGTACCCAAGGCCAAGCCGCGGACTTCGACGAGTACAAAGCCGAGTACGGCCCATCGCTCGTCTGCGGGTACGCCAGCATCGGCGGCATCCCCTGCGGCATCGTCGCCAACCAGAAGAAAGTCACCAAGTCCACCGCAGGCGGCCACGCACAGACCCAGCTCCCCGGGGTCATCTACCACGACTCGGCGGACAAAGCCGCACGCTTCATCATGGACTGCAACCAGCGCAAGATCCCCATCATCTTCCTCCACGACACCAGCGGCTTCATGGTCGGCAAAGAGAGCGAGCACCAGGGCATCATCCGCGCCGGCGCCAAGATGGTCAACGCCATGAGCAACTGCGTCGTGCCCAAGATCGTCCTGATCCTCGGCGGTAGCTACGGCGCGGGCAACTACGCCATGTGCGGGCGCGCCTTTGACCCGTTCCTCTCCTACGCCTGGCCCGCGGCGAAGTGTGCCGTGATGGGCGCGAATCAGGCCACCGGCGTGCTTGCGATGATCGAAGAGAAGGCCCGCGAGCGCAAGGGCGAACAGATCGACGAGCAGACCCACAAGCAGATTCTCGCCGCGGTGCACGCGAGTTACAGCGAGCAGCAGGACATCCGCCACGCCGCGGCCCGGGGCTGGGTCGATCGCCTGATCGAGCCGCACCGCACGCGGGAGGAGCTGATCCGGGCGCTGGAAATGACGGCGGGGTGGGACTACTCCCAGACGTTCAAGACGGGCGTGTTGCAGACGTAAGTCGGTCCGTTCAGCCCGCATCCCCACGTTGGCACTGTCACAAGCGTCTCCTCGATTCAGATGAGAACCACGGCATGGGCTTTGCGTACTGAACAAGTGCTCCGCCGTTGGCCCGTCGGCACCCTGCCAAACCGGCAGTCCGCACCGGGTCAGGCGAGTGAGTTGTCATGACTTCCAACGTCCCGTCCCCCCATCTCCTCATCGCCGCCTGGCCTGGCATGGGCAACGTCGCGGTGCTCGCCGCGCACTTTCTCGTGCAGCGGTTCGGCTTCCAGCCGGCGGGCGAGTTGCAGGCTCCCGGGCACTTTGACATCGGCGCCGTGGAGGTGTCGGCGGGTCTGGTCAAGCCACCCCGCCAGCCGCGGAACGTCTTCTATTCCGGCACCCTCGGGGAGGGCGGCATCCGGACCACGATCTTCGTGGGCGAGAGCCAGCCCGCCCAGGGCGCGTACGTCCTTGCCGGCAAGCTCATGGACTTTGCCCGCGCCCACGGGGTGACGCGGGTCGTCACATTCGCCTCCCTCGGTTCGCAGATGCACCCCGCCGAGGCCTCCAGCGTCCACGGAGCCGCCACTGATCCGCAGAGCGTCGAGCAGTTGCGCGACGCCGGCGTGACGCTCATGGAAGGCGGGCAGATCGGGGGTCTCAACGGCGTCGTTCTGGGCGCGGCGATGGAGCGCGGCGTGAGCGGTCAGTGCCTGCTGGGCGAGATTCCCTTCTTCGCCGCCGGCGTCCCCAACCCCAAGGCCGTCAAGAGCGTTCTCGACACCTTCGCCACGCTCATGGGCGTCGACATCGACACCTCCGACCTCGATCAGCACATCGAGGGCATGGAGCGCGTCCTGCTCCAGATGATGGAGCGCATGCAGCACCAGAACTCCGAGACCCCGGGCCTCGATCTCCCGGAGAATGGCCCTCGATCCGACGAGCCACAGGCAAACGACGCCGACAAGGCCCGACGGAAGGGCATCGCCAGCGCCAAGCTCGACGACGCCACGCGGCAGAAGATCGAAGAGCTCTTCGAACGCGCTCGCGCCGATCGGTCCCGCTCGGGCGAGCTCAAGGCCGAACTCGACAGACTCGGCGTCTTTGCCGCCTACGAAGACCGTTTCCTCGACCTGTTCAAACGCGCGGAGTAACCCGCGCCCACACGCCGACGACCCACCACATGCACCAGACCCGCCCCGACGGCACACTCATTCGCTCGACGTGCGACTTCTGCGGCAAGGAGTGGGACCCGCACGGCGCGGACCTCATGATCGAGGGCCACCAGGGCGCGCTCATCTGCACCTCCTGCCTGAGCGTCGCCTACAGCCACGTCGCCATCCTCGGCGAAGGGGGCGATCTCGCCGGCGCCAAATGCACCCTCTGCCTCGAAGAACGCGCCCAGCCCCAGTGGCAGAGCCCGGCAAACGACGCCGGCAAAGTCTGCCTGCGCTGCATCAAGCAAGCCGCCACCGCGCTGGAGAAGGACCCGGAATCGGGTTGGAAGCGACCACGCGCCTGAACGCGAGGAGGCGCGACGCTCGTGGGCCGGATCGGTCATCGAGCTGACCGATCACCGACCCGTCAGGGCACGATCTTCACGATGCTCACCTTGGGCATGAGCAGCTCATAGACCATCTCGACATCCTCGGCGCCCAGCCGAACACACCCCATCGACATCTCTCGGCCGATGGAGTCGGGCTCGATGGTCCCGTGGATCCCGTAGCCGTCGAACTGCTTGCTGGCGTCGTCGAACCCGTC
>DHLW01000002.1:0-2497 GCA_002405485.1 Phycisphaerales bacterium UBA4658 | reverse complement strand
GATCGTGCCGTGGATGCCGTAGCCGTCGAAGAGCTTGTCGCCCGGAGTCTTCGAGACGAGACCGATCCAGTGCTCGCCGATCGGGTTCTTGGGATCGTCCTTGTCGAACTTCTCGCCGGTCCGCGGATTCACCCAGTGCGGGTTGATGAGCTTGCTGTTGTGCCGAACCACGAACGTGCCCAGCGGCGTGCCGTTGTTCTCGCCGAGGCCCACGCGGAACGAGCGGATGTATGTCCACCCCGGCTCCGCACCCCCGCCCAGCCCCGACGAGCCGATCGTCCCGGACGTCGGCAGGGTCCCGGCGTACAGGTCCAGCCGAAAGCCCGACTTGCTCACCACGGCGTGGAACGGGCCGCGAACGACCTTCAGCTTCTGCCCGACGCGGAGGGCATTGGCGTTGGGCAGGCGATTCACGCGCTCGATGAAGTGCGCCTCGGTGACGGTGTTCAGCTTTCGGCTGATCCGGATGAGGTTGTCGCCCTTCACAACCGTGTACAGCTCCTGCATCGGGTCGCCGGCGTGCAGCGTGGGCGAGAAGACGATCTCCTCGTTCAGCGCCGAGAGCGTCTGCCGAAGCGAAGCCCGGCCGTCCTCGCTCAGTCGCGGGTCCACCAGCACCCGGTTGAACGCCGCCCGAGCATCCAGCAGCTTCTTCTCGGCACGATGACGCTCCGCAACCTGATAGAGCGCGGCGAGCTCCCCGGGCAGATTCCCCGGACCCGAGAGCGGATCACGCACCGCGCCCGCAGAACCCCCGGCCGGAGCCGTCGCCGGAACCGTCGCGGGAACCGGAGCGGGAACCTGAGCCTGTGCGGCCACGGGCGTCCGCGTGACGGGCGGCTGAATCACGGGCGGCTGAGTCGGCGCAACAGACATGCTCGGCCGTGTGGTCTCCGCCGGCGGGACAACCGGCGCGGCGCCGGCAAGCGTCTGGTTCGGGGTCTGGCTTCCGCTCCCGATCACGGGTGCCGCACCGCTGCGACGCAGGGCCCCCATATCCACGATGTCCGGCTCGGGGGGGCTGGGTCTGGCGGGAGGCGCATCCTGCGCCGCGGCCGGTGCTGGCGTCGCTCCGCCGGCGTTGGCGAGCGGTTCCGGAGGCGGGAGCGTGATGCCCGCAGTCGCCTCCTGCGGCCCACGGAAACGCACCACATAGATCACGCCGGCGCCGACCGCCAGCACCAGCCCACCAAGGAGCATCAGCCGCATGCCAGACCCACGCTTTCGACCGACCGGGGTTCCTGACACGCGCGAGGAGTTGCGAGCCATCTGAGATTGCAGTGCCATGGCCAGTTGTCCGTTGAATACCGATCCGTTTGTGTCCACCGGGTGCCGCGTCATTACGCCCGATCTGGGGGTATTTCGGCTGATTCACCGCTCGTTCTGCAATCCCGGACGCATCACCCCGGAGGGGGAGACCACCATCGACATGCCCCGATCGTGCTCCTCGACCGGCACCTCGCGGACCACCTGCTCATCAAAGCAGACCCCGATCAGCGTCGGCCCGCTCGAGTCCGGCGTCAGACGCTCCAGCAACCGGTCATAGAACCCCGCGCCGCGACCGATCCGCCGACCGCTCGGATCAAACCCCAGTCCGGGAAGAAGGACCAGGTCCACGGCCTTCAGGGGCGCATCGGCACAGGACGGTCTCGGCTGGTACAGGCCAAGGCCGGGAGCGTGCGCGTCGGCCTCCAGGTCTTCGGAGGTGCTTGCGATCAGGGCGGCGGACATGGACTTGCCGATCCAGTCAACACGCGGGAGCGCGATCGCCTTGCCGGCCTTGAGCCCGTCCTCGATCAGGGGTCGAATGTCCGGCTCGCCGCTGCCGGGACGCTCGTCCACAGACACCCGCGGCCAGAACATCAGAACGGTGCGGGCCTCAGCCCACTCGGGCAACGCCCGGAGATGTTCGACGATCCTAACCGACGCGGCCCGGCGGCTCTCGGGCGTCATCGCCGAGAGCGCGAGCTTCAGACGCTGGCGCAGACGGGCCTTGCGGGCGGGAAGATCGAGCCCGGCCAGATCACCCTCGTCATCGGGCGAGCGAAAGGCCAGTCGGGCCCGGGAGACGTCGGGATAGAGGTCAAACAGCCCATCCAGCCGGGCCATGCGCAGCACGTCCAGCACGAAGCTCCGCGCGCCGGCGACCTTGACGTCGGCGCCCCGCTGCTTCATGCGCCGGTGCAGCAATAGCAGCGCACCGATCCCGCTGGAGGAGATGAACGTCAGGGCCGAGCAATCCACGATGATCTTGGCAAAGCCCCGCTGCGCGACGTTCTCGACTTCGACGGTGAACTGCTCGGCGGTGCGGGCGTTGAGCCCGCCGTCGACCGCGACGACCAGCACATCCTTCTCAAGCTCGTGGACGTACAACTCCATTGGTCGCGCGCCCGGCTACTTGCCGGTGCCCATCTGCTGGATGAAGGCGTTGGCCTCGGCGATCGACGCTTCCATCTCCTGAATCAGCCGGCTTACGTCGCTCTGGATCTCGTTTGCC
>DHLW01000131.1 GCA_002405485.1 Phycisphaerales bacterium UBA4658 | reverse complement strand
GAAGGGAATCCTCAGGGGTATCGGTCGATCCCGGTTCCGGCTTGTGCGCCCGCCGTGGCGCGTGCCGCGATCCCGCAATGGTGCATGAGTTATCGGGGGAGCGGATTGTCATCACCGTCATAGCCGCCGGCCCAGACCTGGCCCGACGTCGGATCAAAGATCCAGCCATAGTCCGTCTGATACGCGGCGTCCGGACCAGAGCCGAGCACGACGCGTCGGCCGTTCGCTCCGCCCACCCAGGAGTTGATCGGAGGAGTAAGGAGATACTCGCGATTGGTGTTCACGATCTCTCCCCAGGTCCCGTCACCCTCGATGACCGCCGGCAGCCGCTGGTTGTTGCGTGCCTGGAAGACGCCGATGTGCCGCCTGAGCTTCTGAAGCTCCGTTCGAGTGGCGGACTGCTGCGACTCGCCGGTAACAGCGCCGAACTGGAACACCGCGATGGCGGCAAGAATGCCCAGGATCACCACGACGATCAGGATCTCGATGAGTGTAAAGGCGGAACGCTCGCGGGAAGTCATGCTGCGGATCCTCGAAAACGGGCTGCGTCGCCTCGGAGTCTCTTCCGGAACAACACGGGCGACCCCTTTCCAGGAGTCGCCCGATCTCAGGTCGTTTCAGGTCTCTCTCTCAAGACCGCATTACGGACGGGCGGTCAGGTGGGGCGGGTTGGTCGACCCGAACCACGTGTCGCTGAACTCCGAGAAGCCGACCGCGATGAACTCGCCGGTCGTGTTGTTGTAGAGCCAGCCCGCGGCGCCCGCGGCCTGCGGATCGGTGCTGGCGGCCTCGGTGCGGAGCGCGTCACCGGTGTTGGCGGTGAGAACGACCGTCGAGGAGTTGTTGCGGGGGTTGCTGGCGGCGGCGCGCAGGTACTGCTCCTGCTGGCGACCGAAGCTGTTGGTCGTCGCCGTCAGGTCGCTGAACGCGGCGTTGTCGACGCCGTCCAGCACCGGGTTCCGGCCGCCGTTGCGGACGCGGAACAGCTCGATCTGGTTCCGCAGCGACTGCATCTGCGTCACCACGTTGCCGCGCTGAGCGTCCTGGCTGGCGTTGGTGAACTGCGGGATGACGATCGCGGCGAGAATGCCGAGGATCACCACGACGATGAGGATTTCGACCAGCGTGAAGGCCTTCCGAACTCGATTACGCATACAGGAGTCTCCTTGCTACACAGCACCTTGCTTACCCGGCGTACACACCTCGCCGGGGTGTGTTTGTCCCCGCCGCGTCCACATTGGACCGGCACACCATGCAGCATCGAATACCGCCGCGTCCGGGGTGATCCGGCATCCATGCGATTCCCGCTTCGACTGCCGACTGTGACGCGCACGCGGTGTGGGCGGCCTAAACCCCGCTCCTCCTCCCAGTTATCGGGGCCCGGTTGAGCCGCGCTCGCCGCTCAGATCAATCCCCGATGCCGGCGGGGTCGCACCTCCTGTTGCTCAACCGTCCGAGCCCTCCCGCCATGGACGATTTGGATGTTTGTTGTCGAGTGCTCCATTGAAGTTCCTACGGGATTGACCCGACATCTTCCGTGCTCCCCAGCGTGTATCGCGCAGATTGGGCGTTCGAACCGGGCACTTCCGCCCTGGACCCAAGACCTGCGTGCGCTGAGGACTCGCGGAGGTTGTGTCATGGGCAGCGTGAAGATCCGACTTGGTGGAACGATGCGCGCCGTCATTGGCGCGCTGGCGATCATGTGTGCAACAGGGACGGTTCGTGCAGACGATCCGCCCGCAGACCTGAACGTCGTTCAGCAGACCTCGACGAACGCGTCGGCGGGGGCGGGCGGTTCGAGCATTGCATCTGCCGGCACGTTCGCCGAGCCGCCGCTGGTCCCGGTCAAGCGCCCTGACTTCGGCAGCAAGGCTGCGAAAGTCCAGACCCTCCCCGAACCGAAACTCGATGAGAAGAAGTCGCCGGTGACGGTCTGGGGCTTCTCGGCGGCGGCGGGGATCTGCATGCTGCTCACGCTCCTGGTGGGCCTCTCGCTCTCCAAGATGACCGACGCATCCGGCGCGACGCGGCGGACACTCACCGTGGGGACGAAGCTCTCCCTGGCATTCGGCAGCGTGACGACGTTCATGCTCGCGCTCGCCGCGCTCGGTGCAAACTCCACGCACGTGGTGCTCGCAATCACCGCAGAAGACGAGAATCTCGCCACCAAGGAACGCGTCCTCACCAACATGAGCGATGAGGTGGCAAACCTCCGGCTCGCGGCAAACCGCTTCCTCGTCAACCCGACGAATGACCAGCTCGTCATGCTCACCGACACGCTCGGCAAGTTCAAGAGCATCGAGGCCCAGGCCGAGGCGTTCTCGAACGACACAGAGATCAACACGATCGCTCGCGAGATCTCCGACGCGGTTGCCCAGTACGAAGCCGCATTCACGAAAGTGGTCGGCGAGATCGACGCGGGTGAGGCGATCCTCTCTTCGCAGCTCAATATCGCCGCCGGCAAAGCGGAGTCTCTCTTCGACGGCATCATCAATCGTGCGGTCGCGAAGGGCGACTCGGCGATGGCGTTCGACGTAGCCAAAGCGAAGGAGCAGTTCCAGTCGGTCCGGATCTCTGTTCTAAAGTTTGTGAACGACAGCAATCCCGAGCACATCACGCGAGCGACGGCCGATGCCGGTATCGCGAGAACGCAGGTTCTGGCCGCGAGCGACAAGGCGCGAGATCCGCAGGTCAAGGCGGCTCTCTCCGAGATCGCGGCGGCCGTGGGGTTCTACGCGGGGCGTGTGCCCGCGCTCGTCGGGCACGCGAACACGCGTGAGGACACGATCAAGAACGGGATGAACAAGCTGGGCCCCGCCGTCGCGGCCCTGGGTGATCGGATGAAGACGCTCATGGCCGATCGCAGCCGAGAGCTCCATGATCGCGCTCAGAGCGCCTCAGCGGCTGCCGTCGCGAAGTCCATCGGCATTGCCGCCCTGGCGATGCTCATCTCCGTGGTGGTCGGCGTCTTGCTGGTCCGCAACATCTCGGGCTCCGTGCGCAAGGTGCTGACGGTCCTGCAGTCCGTGGCGAACAACGACCTGATGCAGCAGCCGATCAACTCGGCGGCCAAGGACGAACTCGGCGAACTCGGCCGCGCCACCGACAAGATGGCCGCCAGTCTGCGAGACGTGATCACCGAGGTGTCGATCTCGACGACCGAGGTGTCCAGCGCGGCGACCGAGATCGCCGCCAGCGCCGAGGAGATGTCCGCCTCGGTCGGCGAGGTTGCCCGTCAGTGCGCCCAGGCCGCCGAGAGCGCGGGCTCCGCCGGCAAGATGGCGACCGAGGGCGGCGAGGTCGTCCGGCAGACCGTGAGCGGCATGCAGGAGATCGACCAGGCCGTGCAGGCCTCGGCACAGTCGGTCTCGCTGCTTGGCGAGCGCGGGCAGCAGATCGGTCAGGTCATCAAGGTCATCAACGACATCGCCGACCAGACCAACCTCCTGGCCCTGAACGCGGCGATCGAGGCGGCCCGCGCCGGCGAGCACGGACGCGGATTCGCCGTCGTCGCCGACGAGGTCCGCAAGCTCGCCGAACGCACCACCAAGGCCACCGAGGAGGTTGCCTCGAGCATCAAGTCGATCCAGGATGAGACGCGTCAGGCGGTCGAGCGCATGGGCCGCGGCACCGAGCAGGTGAAGTCCGGCGTGGCGCTTGCCGAGCAGGCCGGTCAGAACCTGAATCAGATCGTTGAGGGCTCGACCGGCGTCGCCGGCATGATCCAGTCGATCTCCTCGGCCGCCGAGGAGGCCGGTGCGGGCGCCACGCAGTCTGCATCCGCCGCGGTGGAGCTCTCCGCCAAGGCCGAGCAGCTCATGTCCATGGTCGGGCGGTTCAAGCTCGACACCAGCGGCGTGATGCGCAACGCCGCGATCGGGACCGGCAAGTCCAAGAAGAAGGCGTCCGCCGCCGCGCACTGATCCGGCGACCTCGTCTGCTTCTACAGAGTCAGTGACTCCATCGGCGCCCCGGACCCTGTGTCCGGGGCGCATTCGTTCATGGACTGGTGCGCCACCGGCTCAGCCAGTTCGGCTCGGGCAGAAAGGTGTAGTCGCGTGTGGTGTGCGCCGGTTCACCGACGACTCGGCCCCACGTCGGCACGGTGCGCTGCGTGCCGACGTGGGCGTCGGCGTACAGCAGGTTGGTGCGCACGGTGACGGTGTCGTACCAGAAATGCTCCCGCCCCCGTCCGTCATCTCCGGTTCCGCCGTCGAAGTTGTAGATCGGGTGTGATGCGAGCACCCACGTCATCGAGGGTGTAGCGATCGCCGGCATCCGGCCGCCCTGATTGGGTATGAGCGTGGCGATCTCCTGATCGCCAGGGGCGGCCTTCAGGGCATGGTCATTGAGCGTGTAGCTCGTGCCAAGCAGGTCATACATGCTCGTCACAGGCCCGATGCCCGGAATGTCGCCCCCGCGGTCGGCCGGAGAGCGATAGGCCTCGACCTCCGTCACGGCGGATGAGCTGTCCGGCTCCGGCTCCCGATCGAGAACGTACCGGTTCAGCGGGCGGCGCTCGGCACCGTACTCATTGATGCCGAATGCCGGAAGAGACCCCTTCTTCCCGCCGAACAGCGTTCCGATCACCACGCTGTTTCCAAAGACGTCGACCTTGACCTGCGGGAGCGTGTTGTCGTACTCGTTCAGGTACAGCGCGACGGCGACGCCGAGTTGCTGCAGACGCGACGCGCAGACGATCGCTTTGGCCTGGTTGCGTGCTCCGCCGAGCGCGGGCAGAAGGATGCCAACCAACAGCGCGATCACGGCGATGACGACAAGCAACTCAATGAGCGTGAACGCCGCGCGGCGAGCGCGGGCATGCTGGAAATCGCGATCTGACGTCATGGGTATGAGGTCCCCCCTTGCAGAGCTCGAAGTAACCCGCGAGCCGAACTGTCGACCAGCCGGTACACCGTGTCAAAGTCCTCGTCTTGACCATGGTACGGATCGGGAACCTCGAACGTGTGCCGCCGGGCCAGCTCAAGCTCGTCATCTTCGACAAAGCCCAGGCAGAGCGCCATCTTCCTCTCAGGGCACCCATGCCGGGATAGATCCCGGGCATTGGCGCGATCCATCGGCACGATGAGGTCGAATCGCTCGAAATCCACGGATGGATCGAGCTTTCTCGCCACGCTTCGAAGGACGATGCCGCGGCGTCCGGCCGCCGCGATCGAGCGAGGATCGGGCGGACTGCCGACGTGCCACCCGCCCGTGCCGCATGAGTCGATCCGGAGCCGATCCGAGACACCCCGCTCCGCCGCCCGGTGCGCGAGCACGCCGTGGGCCAGCGGTGATCGGCAGATGTTCCCCAGGCAGACGAACAGCACGCTCTGCACACCCAGAACCTCCGGCACGCGCGGGCGTTCTCTGCTTCGCGTCACCCCGGCAAAGTTGTCCTCTGACAAAGTCATGGGCGAGCGTATTCACGCCGCCGGAATCGACGAAGCGCCCGCCAGCACCGGCACGCGGAGCGTCTCGGCCCACACGCCGGCGAGCGTGCTGGCAAACCCATCGCGGGCGCGAGCTCGATCGAGCCACGCCCGGGCCTCGTGCGCGTGCCGGACTCGGACCGACTCATCCCGAAGCAATCGTTCGATCGGCGTGGCCAGTCCACCCGCGCCGGTCCGGCTGCCGCTTGGCTGCTCGACCGGCATGGCATGCGGCCCGTCGAGCAACGGGGTCCCCAGGGCTGATCCGGCCACGGGCACGCCGCCGCAGAGCGCCATGGCCACCCCCGTCGGCCCGCACGATGGCGAGCCGCCGACCTCGCGATCCGTGTCGATCACGCACACGTCGCTCGCGGCGATGAGCTGCGTCAGACTGATGTCGGCGATGAGCATGTCCCACCGCCGCGCGTTGAGCCGGTTGAACCTCGCCGCACGTCGGGTCTGGCGACTCCCGCGGCGAACCAGGGCCACCGCGTTGGCGCCAAGCACATGATCAAGCCCGATGGCAAAGCACACACGCCGCGCGTCGCCCATCTCGGGCGGGTCGGCGAGCAGCCCGACGACCACGTCTGCCGGACCAAGGCCGAGCCGTGCGCGAACACGCTCGCGATCAAGGTGCACTCTCCATGGTGCGTCCCCCTCGGCGGTTCCCGCCACCGGGGGCTCGATCAGCCGCACCCGGGCCATCGCAGCGACCAAGGAGCGATCGCCCGCGCTCGCAACGCCGAGCTCCGACCGGACACGACAGTCCATCGCGCACAGTGTCGCACCGTCCAGAGCGTGTCGGATGTCCGCACCCGCAAGATCCGGCGATCGGCAGATCACTCCCACGCGTGGGATGTCCTGTCGGACCCGGGCCGCAAGCATGAGCCCGGAGGCCGACCATGCCTGCAGGAGCGTGCTCTCCGCGGGTCGGCCGGCGAGCCGCGCATCGAGAACGCTGCGCACCCTCCTGACCGTCAGATGCATCGACGCACACATCGGCACCCGGTCGACGGACTCAATGCCCATCGCCCATGCCCGCTGCTCGGCGTCGGAGTTCCCGACGATGATGACCATGTGCGCACATCCGTCCATCCGCGCAAGCGCCGCGGCACAGCACACAAGGCCCTCATCTCCGCACGCCGAAGGGATCAGGATGTGCACGACCACCGGGCCGCCGGCGGCGGCCTTCGCCCGGGCATCGCTCCGCGTCGACTCGCTCATGACGCGCCGATCTTTCGATCCGCCTCGCGCGGCTTGCTCTTGTAGAACATCTCGGCGACCCGCAGACCGATCCGCTCGGCGAGCTCGTTCTGGGCACGCACACGATCGGCCTCGTTCTTGGGCGGCTCGGATGAACGCGTCCGAATCTGCACCGTGAACGTGTGCCCCTCGGCTTGGTCGGGTCCCGGAAAGATCCGCTTGTCCTGCTCCACGTCGATCACTTTCACACGCACCGTCGCCGTGGGCAGGAACCGCACCTGGTCCTCGACGAGCGAGAACGAGTCCACCGTCACCCAGATCACCTGCTGGGCGCCGACTGCGCGGCCGAGGGCCGTGACGCTTCGCGGCCGCGTGAAACGATCCGCCGACATGATGCCCTGCACCGACTCGGAGTCGATGACCTCGCCGCTCACTGCCTTGTTGGCCAGCAGGTTCTTCTGTGCCGTTTCCGCGACCTTGTCGCGTGCGGTCCGGCTTGGGAGGCGGCTGTTGCGGTCATCGACGATGACCACCGTCGCCTTCTTGGGCGGAAGCTCGTACACCGCAGGCGTTCGATCGTCGCTTGCGATGAACATCACCGGGCCGAGGATGTTGCACGACGCCAGCGTGCCGACGCTGAAAACCCCGATCGCTGCCAGACCCAGCCGAGCCACGAGGGCCCGCCGAACCGACGATCCCGGGCGACGGCTCGACGGACTCGCAAGACTCACGCCCGGTGCACCGTCCGTCGAGCGCGTTTCCGCGGTCCTCAGATCGCCGCTCGCTCCGATCATTGCTCGTGTCCGCTGAGTCACGTCGGCCTCCGTTGATGCCCGCACAGACATGGATCTCCTGTGGGCGGGGTGATGTGCGTCTGCTGCCTGCTGTGTGTGGAGATC
>DHLW01000101.1:3216-4014 GCA_002405485.1 Phycisphaerales bacterium UBA4658 | reverse complement strand
CGCGTCCCGGGCGATTAGCTCAGCTGGCTAGAGCACACGCATCACACGCGTGGGGTCACTGGTTCGAATCCAGTATCGCCCATTCACGAAGAAACGCACGCGGTTGTGCTTGCTCGCGCTGAGCGGCACAACCGCGCTGCGTTTGGGGGGTTACGCGAGGACAGAGCGAAGCAGTGCGAACCGGGGCGGTCTGGTGCTGTGACGCCCCTTGCGCCGCCTTGGGGGCGAAGTGCGTCGCCATTTGCGTCGCTTCCAGTGCGCGTCAGGCGGCCGCAATCATCCCCGTCGGCGCGTTCACTTCGGTGCAAGCAGCCACTGATGCGCGGGCAGCACCTGCGTCTTCGGGTGGCTGAGTGCCCGTGCCCCGCTGGCGTCCAGCACGATGACGAGCCGCTCGGACCTCGGGTGTTCTGAGTGAGCCGCGTCGAGTGCGCGGGTTTCGCGCTGCCACGTGGCCGCGTCAGTCGGATCGGCGCAGGCCTGGATCAGCTCCTGCCGCCCGTCGGGGTGGCGCGCAAGGAAGTCGACCTCGAACCCGTCCTTGGTCTTCACGTAGGCGATGTCCGCACCGCGCCGGGACAGCTCGTTGTAGACGGCGGTCTCGAGCGCGTGGCCGGTGTTCGATCGCCCGCTCGTGTCGAAGGCGTCGATCAGGCCGGGATCCGCGGGATAGATCTTGCGCGGGTTCGTGTTGCGGCGGCGCTCGGAATCCGTGGCGACCGGCACCGCGGCGATGACGAAGGCGTCGATCAGGTGGTCCAGCAGCGCATGGACGGTGTCCTTCGCCACGTTGTGGCC
>DHLW01000101.1:0-3098 GCA_002405485.1 Phycisphaerales bacterium UBA4658 | reverse complement strand
TGGCGGATGATCCAGCGCAGCGCGGCGACCTGCGACACCGCGTGCCGCTCGATCACGTCGCCATCCCTGCCGCACGCCGCCGACCCCGTCGCATTCGGGAAATTCGCGCCGATGACCGGCCAGCTGTTCCTGTTCCTGGCGGGTCTCGCGCTGCTGCTGGTCGGCGGCCGAGCGCTGGTATCCGCGTCCGTGGACACCGCGACGAGGCTGAAGGTGTCGCCGCTGGTTGTCGGCCTGACGCTTGTGGCATGGGGCACCAGCGCGCCGGAACTTGCGCTCAACGTGGTGTCCGCGGTCAAGGGTCGCGGAGACCTCGCGCTGGGCAACGTGGTGGGCGCCAGCATCTGCAACATGGCACTTGTGCTGGGCATGTGCGCGCTCATCCGCCCGCTGGTTGTGCAGGAGCGGCTGATCCGCGTCGAGATCTGGCTGAATGCGGCGATCGTCGGGGTGCTCTCGCTGCTGGGTCTCACGGCCGGATTCCAGGCGTGGCAGGCGAGCGTGATGCTCGGTGTGTTTGGCGCATACAGCGCGTGGACCGTCATGGCTGCGTTGCGGCCCGCGGCGGGACCGTCGCCCGGGGTTGCGGAGGACCCGGCCTTCACGGACCCCGCACACGCCGGGGCGCCGATGGGTTGGGCCATGATCGCCGCGTGCTTCGTCGGGGGGCTTGCGCTGCTCTCGCTCGGTGGGTCGCTCGCGAGTGACGGCGCATCCGGCATCGCGATCGGCCTGGGCATTCCTCCGGCGGTCGTCGGAGTCACCGTCGTTTCGGTTGGAACGACGCTGCCCGAGATGGTCACCGGCATCATGGCGGTCCGCAAGGGCCAGACCGACCTTGCGATGGGCAACGCGATCGGATCATGCCTCTTCAACGCGGGCGCGATTTTCGGCATCGTCGGGCTGTTCACCCCGCCGTCGGTCGACGGATCGCTCTCGCTGCCGCTTGCATACATGGGCGTGCTTGCGATGGCGCTCGTGCCGATCAGCCGTACGGCCGGCAAGACCGTGTCGCGGGTCGAGGGAGCCATCCTGCTCGCGTCGTATCTCGGGTTCCTGGCGACATCGGTGCTGCTGTCCGAGCCCGGACCCTGACGAACGCGGTGACCTGATCCACAGACCCCGGGTGATATGGTGCCGCCCGTGCTCCGGCCTTCACCCACTCACGCGGTTTCTGGCACGCTGGCGATCGCCTGCTTCTTCATGGCGATCATCCTTCACGCGGCGACGTGGTGGCGCGCGGCGGTCTGGTACCCATCGCTTCCCGACCCATTCCCCACGCACTTCGATGGCGCTGGCGTGCCGGACGCGTGGACAGCCAAGAGCGTCGGAGCCTGGTTCATGCTGCCCGGCATTGGCGTGGCGATGCTCTGCCTGCTCGCGGGAATCGGCGCCGGACTCGCATGGATGGCGCGACATGCACCCACGCTCCTGAACGTCCCCTGCAAGGACCGCTTCCTCGCCTTGCCGCCGGAATGCCGGGTGGGAGTCCTGGGACCGACGCGCGCATACCTCGCGTGGACCGTGATGCTGCTGTGCGGACTTTTCCTGCTGCTCGTCGAAGGAACGGCAAGGGTTGCCTGCGGCGTGATGGCGGTGCTGCCGGTGTGGCCGTTGCTTCCGATCGTGTCCCTGATCCTGGCGGGGCTGGTTCCGTGCTGGCGCGCGACCGTGCGGGCCATAGATCGTGCCGCGGGGTGAGTGGCCCATGTACGCAGCGGGAAGCCCGGCGGGCGATGCGAGCGGTTATCCGTTTCCTTCCCGCTTCCTGGACCGATCGCTGGAGCGGCGCCGGGGCGGATGACGGATCTGAACTGATCGGTCGCGGGCTGCGGTCGAGTCGATGGCCCGAGGGTAGGCTTGCCGGAGATGCGGCTCGCAGTCTTCTCCCACCGCGAATACGAGCGAGCGTTCCTCGAGGCCGAGGCCCGCGGCGCAGGCGTCGAGCTGCTGCCGATCCCGGCGGCGCTCTCGCCGCTCACCGCGCCGCTCGCGGCAGGCTGCCCGGCAGTGTCCGTGTTCGTCGGCGATGACGCGTCCGCGGGTCCGCTCAGGATCCTCGCCGAGGGCGGGACGCGGCTCCTGGCGCTCCGGTGCGCGGGATTCAACCACGTCGACCTCGCCGCCGCGGCCGGCCTAGGCATGCCCGTTGCGCGCGTCCCCGCGTATTCGCCGCACGCGGTGGCGGAGCACGCGGTTGCCCTGATGCTCACGCTGAACCGCAAGGTCCACCGGGCATTCAACCGGGTTCGCGAGCAGGATTTCTCGCTCGACGGGCTGACGGGATTCGACATGCACGGCAAGACGGCGGGCATCGTGGGCACCGGGCAGATCGGGGAGGTGGCGTGCCGGATCCTGCTCGGCTTCGGATGCCGGGTCATTGCGTTCGACCCCGTGAGGAATCCGCGCTGCGAGGCGATGGGCGTGCGGTACCAGCCCGTGGAGACGCTGCTCGGCGAGTCGGACATCGTGTCGCTCCACTGCCCCCTCACGCCCGCCACCCGCCACCTGATCGACCGGCAGGCGATCGCTTCCATGCGCCCGGGGGCGATGCTGATCAACACCAGCCGGGGAGCGGTGATCGACACCAAGGCGCTCATCGACGCGCTGAAGGCCGGGCACGTCGGCTCGGTCGGCCTCGACGTCTACGAGGAGGAAGCCGACCTGTTCTTCCGCGACCTGTCCGAGGCGGTCATCCAGGATGACGTGTTCGTCCGGCTGATGACCTTCCCGAACGTGCTCATCACGGCGCACCAGGCGTTCCTGACGCGCGAGGCCCTCGGGGCGATCGCCGCCACGACCGTCCGGAACGCGGTGGACCACGCGAAGGGCCGCGTGGCGACCGAGAACCTGGTGGATGCGAGCCGGATCATCCCTCGGGCTTAGGCCAATCGGGGATCCGTCCCATCGCCGCGCCCACTCCCTGCCCCCTACGTTCCGGCCATGGGAGCGAAGGCCGTCTGCGAACGCATCCTCGACGCCGCCGACGTGCGCGTGAACGGCGACCGCCCGTGGGACATCCGCGTCCACGAGGCGGGCCTGTGGGACCGCGTGCTCGGCCAGGGGACGCTCGGGCTCGGCGAGTCGTACATGGACGG
>DHLW01000168.1 GCA_002405485.1 Phycisphaerales bacterium UBA4658 | reverse complement strand
CCGACGCAAACAGCTCTACCTTCGCCTTCGCCCCACGCATCCCAAGCGTCACCGCCTCCTCCGCCCCGATGCTCCCGCTGATCAGGCCGATCACAAGCTGGCTCTCGGCAAGCTGCCACCGCGTCCCACCCACGCACCGGACCATCGACAGCTCCCGCTGCCGCTCCGTCACGCCCGTCGTCAGCCCGGTCATGATGATGAACGCCGCCGCGAAATACGCCAGCATCGACGCGATCGTCATCCCGATCTGGCTCTGCTGGATGTTCTGGCTCAGCCCGCTCGACACCTTCGCCGACGTGCTCAGCACCATCCCCTTGCCAAACTCCCCGGCTCGGCTCTTGGCCAGCCCCTCCGCCTCCGACGCGTCCTTGAGCACGATGTCCACGTCGCTCAGCACGTCCCCGCGACCAGTCAGCCGCCGAAGCTCATCCAGCGTCAGCATCACCTCCGCACGAATCGTGATCCCCATCCCAAGCGCCGGCTGCCTCGTCACCCCAACCACCTTCAGCCCCCCGCCGCTCGGTGCCGGCTCCGGCGACGCGCTCGGCCTCCCACCAAGCCCCAGCCGCTCGGCGAGCTTTCCGAGCGGATCGTCCGCCGCCCGCAGCCGAAGTGTCGATCCCACTCCCGCCTGCAACAGCTCCGCCGCCCGCGAATCGATCGCGATCTCCCCGGGCCCGCTCGGCAACCGCCCTGCCACCATCTCCACAGCGCGCACCCGCGTCTCGCCCGGCAGCATCACCCCGTTGGCAAGCACCCCCGCCCACTTCCCCGTCTCGTCGTTCTGCAGCCGAAGCCCGTCACGCAATCGCCCCACCACCAGCTCCGACTCCGGCCAGCGACCCACCGCCTCCAGCGTCGACCCCGGAAACAGATCCTTCCCGATCTTCGTGATCCGCAGATCGCTCCCGCCCACCGTCGCCTCGATCCGCTCACGCATCCCCGCGTGCACGCTCGCCAGCGAGCAGCTCACCACGCTGATCAGCGCGGCCGACAGCACCACCGCCATCACCAGCAGCGCCGTCCGGCTAAGCCGCCCGGACAAGCTGCTGATACCGAGTCGCCACGCCGGTCGCATCCAGCCCCTCCGTTGCGATCTTCCCGAACATCCGCCCATCTCGAACCACGAAGATCTCCTCGCAGTTCGCCGCCGCCGCCGGCTCGTGCGTCACCATCACCACCACCATCTCCCGCTCACGCGCCAGTTGCCCGAGCAATCCCCACAGCTTCCCGCTCGACACCGAATCCAGCGCGCCCGTCGGCTCGTCGGCCAGCAAGACCTTCGGCGAGTACAGCAGCGACCGCGCAATCGCCACTCGCTGCTGCTCACCCCCCGACAACGCGTCCGGTCGATGCCCCCCCCGCTCCCCCACCCCAAGGGCCTGCAGAAGCTCCATCGATCGCCCACGCAGCCACTCCGCACTCTCCCCCGCCAGCATCCCCGGCAGCTCCACGTTCTCCCGCGCCGTCAGCGGCGGAATCAGGTTGAACTGCTGGAACACGATCCCGATCTGCTTCCGCCGAAACGCGTCCAGCTCCCGCTCGCTCATCGCGTGCACCGCGCTCCCGGCCACGTACAGCTCCCCCTGGTCCGGCTTGTCCAGCCCCCCAAGCAGATGCAACAGCGTGCTCTTGCCAGACCCCGACTGCCCCATGATCGCGTAAAAGCCCGGACGATCGATCTCCAGATCCACCCCGCGCAGCGCCTGCACCTCCCGCTCGGGCGTGCGATAGGCCTTGTGAACGTTGACGCAGCGAATCATGGAAGGTGCGATATGCCCGGTCGTGCCCTGTCGATCGCTCAGGTGTACTGCTTCCCGTACGCGTCGCTGGTCATCAGCGACTTCAGCCCGTCCGTGCTCGCCGGTCGGATCTTCACAAGCCACCCCTTCCCGTATGGATCCGTGTTCAAGAGCGCGGGATTGTCCACCACCCCGGCGTTCACCTCAACCACTTCGCCGCCCACGGCACAATAGATGTCCGATGTCGTCTTCACGCTCTCCACTTCCCCGATCGCCGCCCCGGCCTGAAACTTGAAGCCCGCCGGCTTCATCTCCACATACGTCACGTCCGTGAGCTGATCCACCGCAAACTGCGTCAGCCCAAGGGTCAGGATCCCTCCCTCGAGCTTGTGCCACTCGTGCGACTCCGAATACACGCGATCGGCTGGAACGGGCATGCGCTGCACTCCTCAGACTCAACCGGCCGGCTCCCTGGCCCGACTCGGCAGGTCCCCATGCTAGTCACCTCGCCCTCCCGGTTTTCGTGCCACGCCACGCCAGTCGCCGATAGAGGGGGTCGTCCCGGTGGGCCGGACCGTTCCGCACCCCTACATTCTCCGCCGAGCATGCTGCTGACGCTCAACGCCAACGCCCTTCGTACGCGCATCGCCACGAGCAGAAAGGCCCGCCCGGGCCAGGACACGCTGCTCGTGACCGATCTGCCGCGCTTCGCTCGTGAGGAACTCGGGCTCTTCGGGCTCAACCTCACCACCAACCTCCTCGTCGGCGCTGACCTGGCCCGCCTCGACGCCATCCGCGATGCCGCCGACAAGGCCTCCTGCCCCTGCCTCGTCCTCTCCGAGAGCGAGGTCCAGCCCATGGGCACCACCGACGACGCCGTCGGCGACGCCGCCATCGCTCGCGCCCAGCGCGTCGTCCAGGCCGCCCACCGCCTCGGCTGCAACTCCATCGGGCTCTCCATCTCCGTCAAGGACAACGAGGACGAAATCGACTTCTGCGTCGAACGCCTCCGCAGAGTCCTCCAGATCGCCGAACGCCTCGAAGTCAACGTCCTCCTCTGCCCCGCCTCCGGACTCACCTCCGACCCCGAACGCCTCACCGACCTCATCAAAAAGGTCGGCGGATTCCGCATCGGCACCTTCCCGGACTACGAGCTCGCCTCCAGATCCCAGGACCCACACCTATACCTCCGACGGCTCACCCCCTACGCCTCCGCCGTCACCGCCACCACCATGCGCTTCCGACCGGGTAAACGCCCGGGCGAGTTCGTCCACGAGCCCTACGATCTCCACGCCTACACCGGCGTCGTCAAGGCCGTCGGATACTCAGGCACCCTCGCCGTCGACTACCGCGGCGACGAAGACCCCATCGAAAACCTCCGCAGAGCCGCCCACATCCTGGAATCCATCGTCGGCCCAGCTCCCGCAGATCCCGGCCTTGACGGCGATGAGTTCGAGCTCGACGACGACGCCGAGGACGTCGAAGACGCCGAAAGCGAGGGCGCCGATGACGACGGTGAAGAAGAATGATCGCGCACGGCGCCGCCCGGTGGTCGTCCCGATGCGCCCACTTTCCCCGCAGTCGCCGCAGTCGGAGGGCCTCCCCTTGCCCGACCGCCTGATCATCACCATCGACGGACCCGCAGGCACCGGCAAATCCACCGTCGCTCGCGCCCTCGCTCATCGCCTCGGTCTCGACTTCCTCGACACCGGAGCCATGTACCGCGCCGTCGCCTGGGCCGCCCTCGACCGCGGCATCGATCTCACCGCCTCGAAGCAGGTGGCCGATCTCGCCGGCGCGATCGCGATCACGTTCGATGCCGGACGCGTGCTCGTCGACGGCCGCGACGTCTCCGAGGCGATCCGCACGAAGGAGATCACCGACGCCACGCGGCACGTCGCCGACGCGGCGGCCGTCCGCGAGGTG
>DHLW01000059.1:25496-25689 GCA_002405485.1 Phycisphaerales bacterium UBA4658 | reverse complement strand
TTGCGCAGCGCCTCGGCGTAGGCGTTGGCGGCGATGTCGTCGCGGATGCCGGCGACCTCGCGCAGCAGGCCGGAGCGCTCCAGGTGGGCGATGCCCTCCAGCAGCAGCTTGACCTGGTCCGGCTTGTCCTCGCGCTCGTAGCGCTGCTGCAGGCGCTGCATCATGCCGCGCAGCCGCTCCGCCTTGCGCAGGA
>DHLW01000059.1:14028-25371 GCA_002405485.1 Phycisphaerales bacterium UBA4658 | reverse complement strand
GCCTTGCGCAGGATCTCCTCCTGGTCGCGGCGCAGCCGCTCCAAGGCTTCCGGTTCCTGCTGCGCCGCGGCCGGCGCCAGCGCCGCGGCGGCGGCGAGCAGCCACGGCGACACGATCCGCCACGCTCCGATGCGCTTGTTCATCACTTGCCTCGCAGGTCCTGGGTGCGGTCCTTCACGTCGCGTTGACGGTCGCGCAGCGCGCGCACGTCCTGCACGAGATCCTGGTAGTCGTTCCAGTCCTGCAGCAGCAGCAGTAGCTGCTGCAGGCCCTGTTCCAGCCGGCGCTGGCCGTCGCGCACGCGCTGCAGTGCGGCCCGACGTTCGGCGTCGTCGCGGGCGACCTGCGCCTCGGCGAGCGCCCGCGCGACGGACTGTGCCGCCGGCCCGGCGGCGTCGTCGGCGAGCTGGGTCATCGCGAGGAGCGGGTCGAGGCAACGTTCGAGCGCGCCGACCGTGCCCTTGGCACGACGGTCGGCGAGATCGCGGTAGAAGCCGGGATCGAGCGCCAGCGGCTCGGTCTGCGCGCGGCTGTGCTCGACGTACAGCTCGACGACGCGCGCGGCGTTCTGGCTCGTCTCCAGCCGGTTCCACAGGTGCGTGTCGAACGCCCGCATCAGCCCGCGGTGGGCGCGTTCGAGCGCGCTGCGCACGCGGCCCTGGCCGATCTCGACGCCCGGCGCCGCCCGCGACAGGTCCGCCGCCGACGCTGCGCCAGCCAGCAACTCGTCGACGCGCGCAGCGCGATCCTGCTGCAGGTCGAGGGCCTGGGCGACGTCTTCGCGCAAGGCGCGGAAGGCGCGCGCGATCGCCGCCGCCAGCTGCGGTTCGTCGACGATCTGGACGATCCGACGCGGCAGTTCGGCGGCGCCCGCTTGCGGTTGGCGGTTGTCGCGCATCGCCACGGTCAGCAGCAGGCCATCGCCACCGTCGGCCGTGCCCGGCGTCGCGGGGCGCGACCCGAGCAGGCTCGCCACCTCGTGCAGCGCGGGATCAACCGCGCTCGTCGCGGGGGCGCCGGCAGCGGTCAGCATCGGCAGGATCGCCGGTTCGGCGGCCCCGCGGCCGACCTGCAGGTCGACGGCGGCGAGGCCGAAGTCGTCGCGGCCTTCGACGCGCAGGCACAGCAGCGCGGTCGGCAGCAGCGACAGGCCTTCGTCCTCGGGCAGCAGCCAACGGCCGACGGGCGCGTAGTCCTGCAGCGCCGACAGCGGGTAGGTGCCGGGGTTCGGATTGCGCAGGCCGTTCTCGCCGAGCAGCTCGATCTGGTAGCGGTCCGACGCCTCGACCGGGAAGCGCACGCGGTGTTGCAGGCGCACGCCGCTGTCGTCCTGCGGTGCGTCGGCGACCAGCGGCATCCGCTTGCCGCTCTCGAGGAACACCAGCGTCGCCGACTTCACCGCCGCGGTGGCGGCGACGACCAGTTCGACGTCGCTGCTGATCAGCGCCTCGATGGCACCGCCGCTGGTTTCCAGCTTCGGCGCGCCGGTGTAGGCGGGCGGCGTGATCGACGCCCGCAGGTTGGCGACCTGCGGCGGGTGCACGGTGCGCACGGTGACCTGCAGGTCGCCGTCCGGATCGTCGCCGCCGCGCGCGTGGAAGGTGAAGCTGCCGGCCAGCCGGCGGAAGCTGTGGCGGAAGCGATCGCCGGGCCGCGGGCTCATCGTCACGCTGCGCACGTCGCCGCGCTGGCCATCGCGCAGCGGGGCGACGCGTAGTTCGACGCCGTCCTTCGGCACGGTGCCTTCGACGCGCACGCCGACGTGCAGGTCGGCCCCGGCCGGCAACACCAGTTCGACTTCGTCGCCGCGCTGGGTCACCTGCAGGTCGGCGCCGGCGGGCGGCAGTTCGAGGAACAGCGAGGTCGCGCGCGGGTACTCGGCGGCGAGGCCGAGGTGGCGCAGCAGGAACGCCTTGGCGGTGGCGGGAGCCAGCAGCGCGCCGCCGAGCAGCAGGGCCAGGCCGGTCGCGGCGCCCGCGAAGACCCGGCGCTCCGGCCGCGGATCGAACATGCGTTCGAGCGGCAGCGCCTGCACCGCCGCGGCGGTGTCGGCGACCATCTGCTCGATCATCGGCCGCGACTGGTTGCGGAGCGCCTCGCCGTCGGCGCCGTGCAGCTGCACCGCCGAGACGACGCGCTGGTGCAGGTCGGGGAACGAGCGTTCGAACCAGACGGCGACGTCGAGGTCGTCGAGGCGCTTCTGCAGCGGGTAGCGCACGAAGCGCACGAAGCCGTAGCCGAACATGGCGACGACGACGGCGGTGTGCAGCAGGCGGATCGGCAGCGGCAGCAGGAGCCAGCGATCGAGGCCGAAGAACAGCAGCCCGGCCGCGGCGACGGCGGCGAGCACCAGGGCGGTGCCGTGGCGCAGGTAGCGGCCGCGCAGGGCCCGCAGTTGGCGGGCCAGCAGCGGGCGCAGCACGGCGGCGACCGGGTCGGCGTTCGGGCTCGAGGTCGGGAGGGAATCGCTCACGGGCGGCAGGTCACCGTTGGAAGATGGGCAGATACTGCAGCGGGATCTGCAGGATCAGGGTCGCGACGGCGGTGCCGAAGGCATCGCCGGGCCCCGTGTGGCACTGCCAGCTGCCGTCGCGTCGTTGCTGGCGCAGCAGCGACGCCTTGATGGTGCGGAAGTACTTCGTCCACTTCGGGTCGCCGGTGATGTAGTAGGCCTGCACCGCATAGTAGTGCCCGTAGTAGAAGAAGTAGTGGCCCTCGTTCTCCTCGCTCCAACCCTCGAGACGCCGGTCGAGGTAGTCGAGCGCGTCGCGGATGATCGGGCTGTCGTATTCGCCGGCGGCGTAGAGCGTGGTGATGCCGGCCGCGGTCAGCGGCGGCGTGGCGCGGGTCGCGTCGCGGTTCTGGTAGCGGAAGCTGCCGCCTTCGTCGCCGAAGCCGCCGCGGAAGCGGTAGGTGCGGTCGTTGCTGCGCACGGCGCTCCGGTAGACGTAGTTCTGTGCGTTCTTGATCGTCGTCAGCGGCACGTGGATGCCGACATTGCGCGCCGAACGCAGTGCCAGCACCTGGCAGACGGTGATCGACATGTCGGACTCGCGCGCGAACGGGCGGTAGCGCCAACCGCCCTCGGCGTTCTGCGAGTCGACGATCAGGTCGACGCTGCGCTGCAGCACGCGCTTCACGTCGGGGCGCTCGACCATGCCGTAGACCTCGGCGAGGAACAGCGTCGCGAACGCATGGCTGTACATGCGCGTGCCGTTCTGCGTGATCTGCCCGTCGTCCTGCGCGCAGCTGAGGATGTAGTCGATGCCGCGGTCGAGAACGTGCCCGTACTTGCCGCGGTCCGGCAGATGGCCGCCGGCCAGGAAGCTCATCAGCGCCAGCGCGGTGACGCCGACGTGCGGCAGCGGCCGGTCGTCGGTGGTCTCGTAGCCGTTGTTCAGCTTGTAGCCGACCAGTTCGGCCCAGTAGCCGTCCTTGTGCTGGTGGGCGGCGAGCCACTCGAGGCCGCGCGCGACCGACTGCCGCAGCGGCTCGTCGATCAGGGTGTCGTTGGACGTGCCGCGCCGGATCGGCTCCTGGGCGCCGGCGCTGCCGAGCAGCAGGCAGCAGACGCCGAACGCAACCAGGAGCGGACGGAGCGACGCAGCCAGCAGTCGATCGTGGAGCATGGTCGTCATTTGGGTGGCTTGGTCGGCGAAGTGGGCGACGTGAGTTCGGCCGCCGAACCGACCAGCAACAGGCCCTGCGTGCCGGTCAGCACAGTGTAGGGGCCGAAGGCGGCCATCCCATCCCGGTTGCCGCTGAGGTCGATCCGGCGGAACTTGCGGCCGTCCGGGAACAGCCCGGTGCGGTCGGCCAGTCGGAGCGCGTAGAGGCGCACGCCGCCGGCCCCGCGGCGCGGACGCGTGGCGAAGGTCAGGAAGTCGGCGCCGAACTGCGGCGCCAGGATGACCTCGCCGCGTTCGCTGGCGAGCGGCACGGCGAACGTCGCGCCGTCGGCGGCGGCGGCATAGGCGCCGGTGCTGGGGTCGTGCACGGCGGTGAGCCGGAAGCGGAAGTTCGGGTTGTTGTTCACGCCGGGGATCGTCGAAAGATCCACGGTGCGGGCGAGCGCCCAGCTATCGCCGAAGGAGTAGCTCAGCAGGCCGTTGTCGGGCAGTCCGGCGGTGATGAAGGTGGAGCCGTCGATGGAGTAGGAGAACTGGGTGAAGCGGCTGGCGCTGTTGGAGTGGCGCTGGTCCCAGGTGACGGTGACGGTGTTGAAGCCCACGGTGGAGACGTTGAACTGGGCGCCCTGCGAGCCGCTGGGCGCCGTGCCCGAGAACTGCTGGAGGCGCATCGACTGGTTGTTGGCGACCGCGTCGTTCGGGCTGCCGCCATCGAAGAGCTGGGTGAGCCCGCCGAGGACGCTGGAGGTGCCCAGCCCGTTGTCGGAGCTGAGCGAGGGCGAGACGCCGTTGAACGACCATCGGGCGATCTGGGTCTGGCCCATCGCGGTGCCGGCGCAGGCCAGGGCGATGAGCAACGCAAGGGAACTACGCACACGCATCCGAACATCTCCTTCGAGCGGGTTGCCTGACTGACTCGGCGGCTGCGAGCCGCGCACCGTGATCCCGTCCCCGATGATCGATCCCCCACTGCTCGCCGCCCTCGATCTGAGGCCGGGCGGCATGGCCATCGGCGTGGCTCAGAACGGCAGGCCGGAGCGAGTGAGCCACCCGCCGAAGACCTTGGGCTCCAGCTCGTCGTAGACGATGGTGCTGATGCCCTGGATGATGCCCGGGCGGAAGCCGAACTCACCGTCGCCGTTCTTGTCGCGGAAGTTGGAAACATGACCGTCGGCGAAGACGATCTGACCGACGTTTCTGTCGTGCCCTGCGCGGATGCTGAAGCCGCCCCGGCCGTGCACAGGCCCGAAGTCGGTGTAGTTCTGCCGACCCCAGACCGAGCCCTGTCCTGGGACGAAGCCGCTGACGGGACCATCTCCGGTGGCGCGAGCACCGACGAATGTCTGGCCGTCGAGGGCGAAGACCGCATCGCCATCGGTGGGCTTGCTCGTGCCGTCGCCAAAGAGCGGGACCTTGTCGGTGCTGGAGGCGGCGCCGATGACGTCGGCCTTGAGCGGGCCGACGACGTAGCGGATGTCCTTCATGTCGGGGGCCTGCGCCGGGGAGTTGGCCCGGGGCGCGGTGTACGCCATGTACCACGACTGGCAGTAGTTCGAGTTGTAGCCGTCGGTGATGAGCTGGCGCAGCTCGGTCTGCGTGAACGCGCGGTCGGCGGGCTGGGTGCGGGCGGGGTTCAGGTTCTTGTTCACCCGGCCCGGGCTTGAGGGGCAGAGCAGCTTGCCCGGATCGGCGGCGCCGGAGTTCTTGTAATCGGCGACCCAGCCGACCTGATCGAGCGGGCCATAGCCGCTCTTGCGCCGGTTGTCGAAAGGGCCGGAGGAGAGAAATGTCCGGTTCTCGTTGGAGTAAGCGAGTGCCGCGACGCCCAGTTGCCGAAGGTTCGATCCGCACGCCGCGGTCCGGGCGGACTCACGCGCCGAAGAGAGCGCTGGAAGAAGCAGCGACACGAGGATCGCGATGATCGCGATGACGACCAGGAGTTCGATGAGGGTGAACCCGTCGCGACCGACGGGTTGAGGACGGCTGGCCATGGGATCGTGCTCGCGCGCTCGGCGGTGTGCGGAACACGAAGCAGCTCGGTCCGCGGAGGCGGAGAATACGAGCCGGAACCACTCCTTCACATTGCACGCACCATGAAGATCACGCAAAGATCGTGCAGTCATCGACACGCCACCTGGCCTGCCAGGTCGGCGCTGACAGACAGGCTGTCCACGCCCACGAGAGCGGCACAGACGCGACTTCGGCATGCAGTGTGAAGAACGTGTAAACGCCCTGCGCGGGGGAGGATCACACGCGGTGTCGTCGCCGCGAGAAACTATGTTTGTCTCATGCGGCACCGCTCGATTGCAGGCATGTTCACGGACAGTCAAGGGTGGGCATGGACGCTCGCTCTGATCGCGGCGGCGCCGAACGCGTGGGCCGGGGGTCTCGACGGGAACCCAAACGGGAGCCCGCACGGTGCAGGGCCTCGGACCATCGAGCTCATCGGGGCCGCTCTGGTGCCGGCGGATGCGAAAGATCTTTCCGGGCTGGGCAATCTCATCGGGGATCGCATCCCCCACGATCGCCTGGGCTCGTTCGGCTCGGCGATCGACTTTACGGGCAAGGACGATGTCTATGTCGCGGCGGACGATCGCGGCCCGGGCGACGGGGCCACGGCGTTTCGTCCGCGCACGCAGACGCTCCGCATACAGATTCGTCCGGGCGATCCTCGGCCGGTGCGGTTTGAGCTGCTCTCGACAACCCTGCTGACCTGCGAGCGCGGCGAGGCGCTGTGGGGCTATACCGGCGGGTACGACCCGCGGGACCAGCGGACCGGTCCGCGCTTTGACGCCGAGGGCCTCCGCATCAGTGCGCGCTCGACCTGGTACATCTCCGACGAGTACGGCCCGTGGATCGATGAGTTTGATTCCACCGGGAAGCGGGTTCGGAGGTTCGCCGTGCCGGAGGCGTTCTGCGTGCGGGTGCCGGGGACGCCGGAAGAAGAGTTGCCCCCGGGTAACGCCGCGGGTCGTCTGCCCAATCGCGGGTTTGAAGGGCTTGCGCTCACGCCCGACGGCCGCACGCTCGTGGCGATGCTGCAGAGCCCGCTCATGCAGGACGATGCGCTCTCGGACAAGAACGAGCGCATCGGAATGAACATCCGCATGCTGGCGCTCGACGTTGAGACCGGCGCATCGAAGCAGTGGGTGTACCAGCTCACGTCGGCCCGGCATGGCGTGAACGAGATCCTCGCCGTGAGCCAGAACGCGTTCATCGTGCTCGAGCGCGACGGACGCGAGGGCGAGACAGCAAGGCGGCGCGGGCTGTATCTCATCGACCTGACGGGCGCGACCGACGTGAGCGGCGTGAGCGCATTGCCTGGCGGGGCCCTTCCGGAGACCATCACGCCGGTGCGCAAGCGTGAACTGCTGGACTTCATGGACCCACGCTTCGGCCTGGCCGGGAGCGGCATGCCGGAGAAGATCGAGGGCCTCACGTTCGGCCCCGACCTGCCCGATGGTCGTCGCACGCTCATCGTGACCAGCGACAACGACTTTCGTGCAGACCAGCCGACGCGGATCTGGGTGTTCGCGGTGCCTCAGGAGGCGCTCCGCACACTCGTGCGCTAGCTCTGAGATCTCTGCCGCGCGTGTCGATCAACGTCACGGGCGCGACCTTGGGAACGCTGGGCAAGGCAGGTCGCCGATCGCCGGTACGGAGTTTCCGGCGGCAGATGAACGCGCGACGGAGGGGACGGTCCTTCGGCGCACGCCTGACAGAGGCCAACGGTGGCCGATGTCGGCCGATCAGTGTCGAGCGTGGCGATTCGGCATCCGCCGCGGGTGGCGGGGCGAAAGGTCGGACGGCGGCATGGGGGCGGATGATCTGGCGAGCATCTCGCACACACGGCTCCAGAATCCGGGGTTTCAGCATGAACAGCGTTTCACAGATCGGTCGCGTGTCGGTGGTCGCGGCGACGATCGCCGCGGTGGTTGGGGGATTTGCTTTGGCGCCTCGATCCGCCGGTCAGGGGATCGCGTTTCCGGCGGGTTCTGGCGTGATCAACGCGGCGGACTTTGGCGCGGTGGGAGATGGCGTCGCCGACGACACCGCCGCGCTCAATGCGGCCCTGGCCGCGGCGAGGCCGAGCGGCGCAAGCGCGAAGATGGTGTACCTGCTCGACGGGGTCTACAGGGTCACGGGGACGGTGGCGTTTCCGTCATCGCGGATCACGCTGCAGGGCCAGAGCCGTGCGGGCACGATCATCAAGCTGAGCGACAACGCGGCGAGCTTTCAGACTCCGGGATCCCCGCGGCACGTTCTGAGCACGCGTCTGGACACGGGCTTCAGCGCCAACGAGTTTCGGATCAGCATCTTTGATCTGACGGTGGACACCGGCGTGGGCAACCCCGGCGCGCACGGCGTGAAGTTCCATCCCAACAACCAGGGCTCGCTGCGCAATGTGACGATCCGTTCGAGCGATCCGAACCGCGTCGGCGTGATCGGGCTTGATCTGAACGGAACGGACAAGGGGCCGGGCATGGTCCGCAACGTCTCAATCACCGGGTTCGACACCGCGTTGAGCTTCGGCGGGACCGAGTACGGGTTCGTGTTCGAGAACCTGGTCATCGAGCGGCCGCGCGTCGTGGGCATCCGCAACATCTGGAACATCGCGGCGATCCGCGGGCTGACATACACCGGCTCGGCACCCGTGATTCAACAGGACTTGAACACGCAGAACAACTTCGCATGGGCGGTGCTGACGATCATCGACGCGACGCTCACGGGCGAAGGGACGGCAAGCGCGATCCCGGCGATGGACCTCCGCGGGAGCGGGGTGTATCTGCGGAATATCCAGAGCACAGGGTTCGCCGCGGTGCTCCGCGATGATGGCGTGCTGGTGCCGGGAGCGAGCATCCCGGGCGAGTACGTGATGCCCCGGCCGATTGCGCTCTGGTCGGAGCCGGGCGGAGGTGCGAGCGCGTCTCAGCCGATGTCGCTGAACCTGCCGGTGCTGGACACGCCGGAGGTGGCGTGGGATCCGCCGGCGACATGGGCGAGCGTGACGAGCTTCGGGGCGGTCGCCAACGACAACGCCGACGACTCCGCCGCGGTGCAGGCGGCGATCGACTCCGGCGCGACCACGGTGTACTTCCCGGCGGGCGGGTATCACTTTGCCCAGGGCGTGACTCTGCGCGGGAGCGTGCGACGGGTGATCGGCATGGAGTCGGCCTTCGCCGCGCTGGACCCGCTGCGAACGTCCGGCACGGCGGCGTTCACCGTTGCCTCGGGCGTGGAGCCGACGATCGTTGTCGAGCGGTTCAGCGACAGCACGCTCGGTGCGGTGACGGAGGACTTTCACTGGTTCGAGCACTCGGCGACCAGCCGCACGCTCGTGGTGCGCAATGCGCAGTTCGGGCGGGCGTATCGCGGCAACGGCCCGGGCACCGTCTTCGCTGAGGACCTGACCTTCAACGACTGGCGCATCGGTGCCGGACACACGGCGTACTTCCGCCAGGCCAATCCGGAAAACTCAGGCGTCAAGATCACCAACACCGGCGGCACGGCGTGGATTCTCGGGATCAAGACCGAGAAGCAGGGCACGGCGGTCGAGACTTTCGCCGGCGGCCCGGGCGGGATCAACCCGGGACGCACAGAGATTCTGGGAACGCTCGTCTATCCCGTGGAAACGCTGCCGCTGCAACAGCCGATGTTCCGCGCTGTGGATTCCGAGCTGTCGGTGGTCATCGGCGAGTCATCGTTCGTGCCCGGCAGCGACCACACGGTGGTCATCGAGCACGAACTCAACGGCGTGAAGCGCCGGCTGCACGACACCGAGACCGGCGGGCGCGTGGGGTTCTTCCGGGGCGCGACGCTGGGTTTGTACTCCGGACGCATCCCCGCTCCGACGCCGCCGGCGTATCCCGCGGCAAGCAACCAGTATCTCTTCGACGAAACGACCGGACTCTCGGCGAGCGATGCGCTCGGCGCACGCACGGCGACGCTGTCGGGCGCGGCGGCGTTCGTCCCGGGCCGCTTCGCGAACGCCCTCTCGCTCTCGGGTGGGGCGTCGGGCACGATTCCGACCTCGGTCGCCTCGCCCGCACTCTCGACAGACCAGGGCGCGATCTCGGTCTGGATCAACTCCAGCTTCGCATACTCGGATCTCGGGATGATCCTGTACGGCACGGACACGACCGACGGCAACGCCAACGGCGGGGGCAACCAGAACGAGCTGCATCTGAACTTCGTCGCCGGCGGCAACGTCAACTTCTTCATCGAAGGGGGCAGCACGGATCTCGCGCTGTCCTCCAACCGCCCGCTGAACGATGGCCAGTGGCATCACATCGTCGTCAGCTGGGACCGGGCCGCTCCGGCGCCCGACGGCTCCGGCGAGGGATACAGCGAGATGTTTGTCAACGGCCGACGCGCCAGCGTGGCCCGCACAACGTTCAACAGCTTCCCGATCTCCGCCTTCCTGCGCCTGGGCCGGCCCAACTCCGCCGGGCGCACATACACGGGTCTGCTCGATGATCTGCGGCTGTTCAACCGGCGCGTCGGACATGCCGAAGCGATGGACCTGTACTTCGGCGGACTGGGATTCACGAACTACGACCCCGCTGTGAACGCAGGCCCGGACAACGTCGTCCAGACGCCGCGCTTCTCGATCCCCATGCGTGGCGAGGTCGCCGACGATGGACAACCGGCGCCCCCGGGCGGCGTGCCGACCGTGATCGGGTGGTCGGTCGTTTCCGGCCCCAGCACGGGCGTGACGTTCAGCCTGCCGGACAGCCCCACCGCGGTCGCCACGTTTCCGCAGAACGGGACGTACGTGCTGCGACTCTCGGCTTCCGACGGCGTGGCCACCACGAGCGACGATGTCTCGGTCCTGGTGGTGAACCCCCTGCCGCCGCCGTGGGACAACGATGACGTCGGTGGCGCAAATGCCATCGGCTATGCGACCACGCCCGACGGCGGGCGCTCGTTCACGATCTTCGGCTCCGGAGGCGGTCCCGGCGGGTTCTTTGACGGGCTGCACTATGCGTATCAGCAGCTCACCGCGTTCAGCAATGTGGAAGTGCAGGCGCGGATCACCGCGATCCCCTGCGGCACAACGGGCAACGCCGGCGTGATGTATCGCCAGCAGCTCATCGGCCAATCGGCGCAGGTCGCGCTGCTGGTCACGCCGGACCGCCAGCTTGTGCTCATCAACCGCAGCGGCTCTTTCGGCGGATCGGGCTTCCAGCAGATCCTGCCGAACGTGACGCTGCCGATCTATCTGCGGATGGAGCGCGTGAACGCCAACGCCGCACGGCCGTGGTACTCGCTGGATGGGTTCAACTGGGTGCCGCTGGGCGATGTCTTTGCCGCGACGGGCTTTGTCGGCAGCTATCTGGGGTTGTACAGCGCGAATAACGCGAGCACGCTGTGCGCCGCGAGCTTCGATCGCGTTCGGCTGGGAGCGCGATGCCGGGCGGACGTGAACTCCGACGCGGAGCTTTCGACTCAGGACATCTTCGACTTTCTCAACCTGTTCTTTGGCGGCAACCCGGCGGCGGACTTTGACGGATCGGGAACGACCGAGATCCAGGATGTGTTCAGCTTCCTGAACGGGTGGTTTGCCGGGTGCCCGTGAGTCCGCACCGATCGCCCGAACTGCCGCTGTCGCTCGAACGGCCCGGTGCCGGATGAAGGTCCTGAGCCGCGAGAAGCGAGAGACGAACTCAGGACTTCTCGAACACAAACCCGCCGCGCTGGTAGTCGCAGCGGA
>DHLW01000059.1:13010-13821 GCA_002405485.1 Phycisphaerales bacterium UBA4658 | reverse complement strand
CAGCGGGCGGGCGCCGAAGGCCGGATCCCAACCCTCGTTGGCGATGTGCTGCGTGGCCTCGGCGGTGAGCTCGAGGGTCATCTCGCGCTCGCCCAGGCGCTTGCGCAGGCGGCCGAGCTGGATCTCGACGATCCTGCCGATGTCCTCGCGCTTGAGCTGGTGGAAGACGACCGTCTCGTCGATGCGGTTGAGCAGCTCGGGGCGTAGGAAGCCACCGCCGCCACCCATCATCTGCTGGGCCTTCACCACGGCGTCGCGCACCTTGGTCGGCATGCCCGTGGCCTTGCCGAGTTCGTCCATCGCGACGCCCGATGGCCCGCGGCGGAGCAGGTCGCGCATCGCCGCGTCGATCTCCCAGTCTTCCGCGCCGCTGGCGGTGAGTTCCTGCAGCATCTGGCTGCCGAAGTTGCTCGTCATCACCACGATCGCGTTCTTGAAGTCGACCGTGCGGCCCTGGCCATCGGTCAGCCGACCGTCGTCGAGCACCTGGAGCAACACGTTGAACACATCCGGATGGGCCTTCTCGATTTCATCGAGCAGGATCACGGCGTAGGGCCGGCGGCGAACGGCTTCGGTGAGCGCGCCGCCCTCTTCGTACCCCACATATCCCGGGGGCGCGCCGATCAGGCGGCTCACGGCGTGCTTCTCCATGTACTCGCTCATGTCGACGCGGACCATCGCCTCTTCGGTGTCGAAGAGGAACTCCGCCAGGGCCTTGCAGGTCTCGGTCTTGCCCACGCCGGTGGGGCCAAGAAACAGGAACGATCCGATCGGGCGATTCGGATCGCCCAGGCCGCTGCGCCCGCGACGC
>DHLW01000059.1:11990-12891 GCA_002405485.1 Phycisphaerales bacterium UBA4658 | reverse complement strand
CGGCGTTCGCCACCGCGCGCAGAGCTTCATCCTGGCCCACCACGCGGCGGTTCAGGCCTTCTTCCATCCGCAGCAGCTTCTCGCGCTCGCCCTCGACCAGGCGGCTGACGGGAATGCCCGTCCACTTGCCCACGATCTCGGCGACCAGCTCGCCGTCGACTTCTTCTTTCACGAGCGCATCGCCCTTGGCCTGGCGTTCGCTCATGGCTTTCTCGGCGTCGGCGAGGCGCTTCTCCAGATCGCGGATCTCGCCGTACTGGATGCGGGCGGCGGTTTCCAGATCGCCGCGGCGCTGCGCCTGTTCGAGCTGGGTGCGCTTCTGATCGATCTGGCCCTTGACGGTCTTGACGGCTTCCAGATCCTTCTTCTCAGACTCCCATCGCGCCGTGAGCGCTCGGTTCTTCTCCTGCAGCTCGGCGAGTTCGCGGTTGATGCGGTCGAGCTCTCTCTGGGTACCCCCACGCTCCGCGTGGGCTGCCTTGTCATCAGGCGCCACACGGAGTGTGGCGGTACCCGAGACTTCGATCTTCAGCGCCTCGCGCTCGATCTCGAGCTGCATGATCTTCCGGCGAAGCTCATCCAGCTCCGTCGGCATGCTGTCGTTCTCCATCCGCAGCCGGCTGGCCGACTCGTCGATCAGGTCGATCGCCTTGTCGGGCAGGAATCGCTCAGTGATGTATCGGTGGCTCAGCGTCGCCGCGGCGAGGATCGCGCTATCGAGGATCTTCACCCCGTGGTGGGCCTCATATCGCGGCTTGAGCCCGCGGAGGATCGCCACCGTCTCTTCGACGCTGGGCTGATCGACGTACACCGTCTGGAACCGCCGCTCGAACGCCGGGTCTTTCTCGATGTGCTTGCGATACTCATCCAGCGTGGTCGCGCCGATGCAGCGCAGCTCGCC
>DHLW01000059.1:11566-11787 GCA_002405485.1 Phycisphaerales bacterium UBA4658 | reverse complement strand
GTGTGCAGCTCGTCGATGAACAGAATGATCGTGCCCTTGCTGGCTTTCACCTCGCGGAGCACGGCCTTCAGGCGCTCTTCAAACTCGCCCCGGTACTTCGCTCCGGCGAGCAGTTGCCCGACATCCAGCGCGACGATCCGCTGCGAGCGCATGCTCTCCGGGCAGTCGCCGCTCACGATCCGCAGCGCGATCCCCTCGGCGATCGCCGTCTTGCCCACGCC
>DHLW01000059.1:0-11427 GCA_002405485.1 Phycisphaerales bacterium UBA4658 | reverse complement strand
GCCGTCTTGCCCACGCCGGGCGCGCCGAGCAGCACCGGGTTGTTCTTCGTCCGTCGGCTGAGCACCTGCATGCATCGGCGGATCTCTTCATCGCGCCCGATCACCGGATCGAGCTTGCCCTGCTGGGCCTTCTCCGTCAGGTCGATCGAGTACTTCTTCAGGGCCTCATACTGCGTCTCGGCGTTGGGATCGTTCACGTTCTGCACCCCGCTCTGCTCTCGAATCTGCTTGACGGCCTTCTCGATCCTGCCGCGATCGGCGCCGCCAACGGTGACGAGCACGTCCTTGGCCTGCGCCCCGCCGGCCCCGTCGGCGAGGGCCAGGAGCAGGTGCTCGCTGCTGACAAAGGCGTCGCCGAGCTTCTTGCTCTCCTGCTCGGCCTTGCCCAGCAGCTCGATGATCTGCCGACCGGCATTCGCCGCGGCTCCGCTCACCGTGGGCAGGCGCTTGAGCTCGCTCTCGGCGACTTGCTGCACGCGCTGGGCCGCCGCCGCTCCACCCACGCGCTCCAGGATGCTCCATCCCGGCGAAGCACGCTCACCCACGAGGGCCTTCAGAACATGCAGCCCGGTGATCTCGGGGTGAGAACGACCCGCCGCGTCAGACTGAGCGTCGGCGAGGGCTTGCTGGGCAAGGGTCGTGAGTCGGTCGGGTCTCATGGTCTTGGCACTCCACGCAAACGATCGCGAGCGATACACGCGCTTCGCTCTGGTCCATGCTGCAACCCGCGCGCCAGTTTCGAGGGCGTTTCTCAGCGGCCGAGCTCATCCCGAGGCAGAGTTCGGTGGGCGAGCCGTCACTTTGCTGCCGAATTGGCAGGACCCCAAACCCAATCCGACCCGGCAGCGTCAAGAAACGACCGTTTCGGGTCTTTTCCGACGCAGCGCTCGCGGAGCGCGCGTGTGTGGAGTTGCCCAGTTTCTCTCTCGCATGATCGCATTTGTCGGCATAGGTGATGATTCCGCGAAACTGGGGCTGGCCGCTGGACTCTGTGGGCGCATGTGGAAAACTTCTCCCGATCCCGGATCTGTTCTTTCTGGAGAAGAGTGCATGCTTCGCGTGATGTCCGTCGTCGCTGTGTCCGCGCTGGCTGTTTCGTCCGCGTCCGCGAGCAGCGTCCTGTCGAGCTGGAACCTGATCGCTCGCAATGGCGTCACGTCGTCATCAGAGGTCGACGGATCCGCGCTCATCTGCGGAGCGTTGACCGGGGCGAGCAACTACACCGTTCAGAATGTCACAGCGCCGGGCAATATCGGACTTGCCGTCGGGGGCACCGTCTCGGGCGGGCCGATCAGCGTGAACAACGGGGGCAACTTCCGCTTCGCCGGCACGGTTTCGACCATCGTGAACACCAACGGCGGGGGCAACTCCGCCTTTGACGGGACGATCCCCGCACAGGTCAACTCGGCCCTTGCGCAGGTGGCTTCGATCTCGTCCTATCTCTCGGGTCTCGCGGCCAACGGCACGCTCGACGGCGCGGGCAACCTGAACGCGGTGCCCACGAACATCAACGGCACGCTGGTCGCGGTCTATTCCATCACGCCCGCCCAGTGGTCGTCGCTCGGGCAGCTCAACCTGAACATCGGGTCTGCCCAGAGCGTGATCATCAACGTTCCCACGGGCGGAGCGATCAGCTTCGTCGCCCCGCCGAACCTCATCGGCGGCTTCAGCCAGAGCAACAGCAACCGCATTCTGTGGAACATCCCCAACGCGACGAGCATCTCGGTGAACAACACGTTCAACGGCGCGCTCATCGCGCCGAACGCGGCCCTGAGCGTGCTGGGCGGTGGCGTCAACGGGACGGTCGTGGTGGACAGCATTCCGCAGCAGATCGCCGAAATCCGTCGGTTCACCTATACCGGCTTTGTTCCCACGCCCGGGGCGGCATCGCTGCTGGCGGTCGCGGGGCTGATGGCGGCGCGTCGTCGTCGCTGGTGAGAGGCGTGTTCAAGGCCTGCCGAGCAGATCGGCGAGCGCCCGCCCGGGATCGTCCTGACGCATCAGGTGCTCGCCAACCAGGAGGATCTTCACGCCGTGGTGCCGCAGCCACGTGGCGTCCTTGTTGGTCTTGATGCCGCTCTCGCTCACCAGGATGTTGCGGTCCTCGACCATGTCCAGCAAGCGCAGCGTGTGATTGATGTCCACAGTCTGGCTGGCGAGGTCGCGGTTGTTGATCCCCAGCAGGAAGTAGCTCGGGTGCGGAAAGCCCACATGCGGCCGCACGCGGAGCAGGCTGTCGACGCTGTGCACCTCCAGCAGCGTCGTCAGTCCCAGCCGCTGGGCAAGGATCAGCATGTCCAGCATCTCGGCGATCGTGAGACACTCGGCGATGAGCAGTACCGCGTCGGCCCCCGCCGCTCGGCTCTCCCAGAGCTGCCAGGGATCGATGATGAAGTCCTTGCGCAGCACCGGGATCGGCACGGCTTCCTTGATCCGCTCGATGAAGGAGAGCTCGCCGGCGAAGAACCGCTGATCGGTCAGGCAACTGATGGCCTTTGCGCCGTTCTCGAAGTACCGACGCGCCACGTGCGCCGGGTCGAAACCGTCCTTCCCGTGCACGCCGCCGCGGGGCGCCAGCCGCTCGTATTCCGGACGAATCCACCCTGCGGAGGGGCTCTTGCGCTTCACTTCCGCGATGACGGAGATGTGGAACGGATCATCGTGATGGGTGACGGAGGCGAAGAAGTTCCTCGGCGCCTCGGCCTGGGCGACCAGGGCCTCCAGCTCGGCGAAGCTCGTGCGTCCGCGCGCGTCGGCGACTTCCTGACGCTTGTGGTCGATGATCTCTTTGAGCACGCCGGTCATGAGGTGAGCATTGTTGCCGGGCCGACGCGTTCTGGTCGGCCCGACTTTGAGCCCAAGCGCCCGAGAACTCAGACCGCCGCGGCGCCCGCCTCGGCGACCGCGTGGTCCTGCTCGCCCGACCCGCCGCTGACCCCGATGGCCCCGACGACCACGCCGTTTCTCTTCAGCGGCACGCCGCCGGCGAAGATCATGATCCGGCCGTCGTTGGAGGCGTTGATCCCGAAGAACTGCCCGCCCGATTGCGAGTGCGTCGCCAGGTCCTTGGTCGCGATGTCGAACGCTCGCGAGGTGTAGGCCTTCTTGATCGAGATGTCGATCGAACCGATCCACGCGCCATCCATCCGCACGTGCGAGATCAGGTTCCCGCCAGCGTCGGCCACGGCGATGTTCATGGGCTGCTTGATCTCCGCGGCCTTCTTCTCGGCGGCGGCGATGATTCGGCGGGCGTCGGCGAGCGTCAGCATGGGCACCTTTCAGTCCTGGTCTGGTTCTGGTGGCACAGGCGTCCCGCCTGCGTGCTCCAACTCCGGTCACCCAGGCAAGTTCACCGGCATCACCACGTACACAAAGTCATTGGTCGCCGACCGGATCAGCCCCGGCTTGTTCGAGGCCTTGAGCTCGACGATGACGTTCTGCTCCGGCACGACGCGCAGCACGTCGGTGATGAACGCCGGGTTGAAGCTGATCTCGATGTCCTCCCCCTCATAGTTCTGCAGGTCGATCGAGATCTCGCTCTCGCCCATCTCCGGCGCACGGCTGGAGAGCTTGAGCCGCTTGTCCTTGCCCGTGAAGCTCAGGCGAACCCCGCGAGACTCCTCGTTGGTCAGCACGCTCGCCTTGCGCACCGCGCTCTGCAGCTCGTCGCGCCCGGCCAGCACGCGCTTGTCCTGATCCTTGGGAATCACATCCTCATACGGCGGGAACGCGCCCTCGACCAGCACGCTGCTCAGCACCGCCCGCGGAGCCGGCGCCTTGTCCGGGTCCTTGCCCCCGGCACCCCCCGGGCCGCCAGAGTCGAACGCGAAGAAGATCCGCGAATCGCCAACGGCGACGCGGACGTTCTCATCCGGATCCCGGGCGATCTTCTGCAGGATGTTCAGCGCCTTGGTCGGCACGATGCACGCGACCGTCTCGCCCTTGGCGCTCGCCCCGGTGAGCTGGCTCCGAGACACCGCCAGCCGACGGCCGTCGGTCGCGACGAACTCCAGCTTCTTCCCGTCGCGCTTCAGAAGCACCCCGTTGATCGCGTATCGGCTCGTCTCACGCGCGGTGGCGAAGACCGTCCGCTGCACCAGTTCCAAGAGCGCTGAGGACTGGTGGCTGAACACCGCCTTGGCCGGGTCCGGGCCGCTCCCCGCCGCCGCGGACGCGAAGTCCGGCATCGGGGGAAAGTCCTTCGCCGGATAGGCGAACACGCGGAAGTGCGCGTTGGTTCCGCGAATGTGCATGAGCTCGCCCTCGGTCTCGAGGGTCAGCGTCGGCTCGTTGTCCTCCGCGGAGATGATCGCCCGCAACTTGTCCGCCGGCACCGCCACCTCACCGGGCTTCTGCACGTCCACCTGCGTCAGCGTCAGGTGCAGACTGGTCTCGGCGTCGGTTCCGGCGAGCGTCAACTCGCCCGCGCCGCCGACCTTCCGGGCGGTGATCTTCACGCACGAGAGCGCCGGCGTGGGCGTGCGGGCCGGGACGACGCCCGCCACACTGTTGATGGCATCCATCAGCGCACCACGATCGCAGATGACCTTCATACCGCGGAATCCTCCGTGATCAGCCCGAAAAGGGCTGGGGGTCAAGTGTACCGGGGTTTGCACGCCCCGGAGTCGCCGCTCGCCCCTTCATGCCCGGATTCCGATGTGCCGCCCTCAACGGACGTTCCGGGGCATGGGTCGCCCGTCGACCAGCCAGAGGAACGCCATCGGGCCCCGCAGCCGGGGCGGAAGCAGGATTGGCAGAAGCCACCGGGCGACCGGGCGTCCCACGCACATCCCCGCCAGGATGGCCACCCCGCCAACGCACAGCGTCGGGGGCACGACCACCGGGCGGAAGACGACAGGCCCGGCCCATTGCGGATAGAACCAGTTCTGCTGCGTCCGCGTGACGATGCTCACGACGAGCAGCAGCGTCAGCCCAAGCAGCACCACCGCCCCGGGCACCAGCAGCCGACGCCACGACTTCAGGTGCGGCATCGCCACGGCAAACACCATGCCCAGAGCCATCCCCGAGAGCACCACGGTGATCAGCAGCAGCCCGGCCGACCACTCCACGCCATCGGCAAACCCGCCGGCCTCCTGGAAGATCTGCCACTTGTCGGCGGCCGCCCACCAGTCTCGATCCTGCACGTAGTTCGCCTGCCATGTCCAGTTTGCCGGCTGCGGCCCGGTGCTGGCCTGGGCCCGCATCTGCTGGATCTGCACCAGATGCGATACGAACTTCTGACTGGCGATCTCGGTGGTGCCCATGGCCAGGCCGAACATCAGTCCCCCCGACCCGCAGATCAGACCCAGCACCACCACCAGGTACGCCGCGGCGAGCAGATATCCAAGCCGATTGGCCCATCGCCCAAGCTGCGGATACTCCTGCAGGGCCGCCGCCGAACCACACTCCGGACATCTCGCGATGAGCATGTTGTAGTGGCGCTCGCGCGTGATCACCTGTCCCGCGAGGTTGAATCCGCACGTGGCGCACAGGCGATCACCCACGACCTCGCCGATGCGCGGCTCCGGTGGCGAGGTCTCGACGGGTTCGGTCGGCACCTGAGTCATGAATGGCTCCTTCGGACACGGGCTCGCGCCAACCGCTTGATCCATCGGCGTCGCTCCCGGCGTTCGGCGCCCCGCCGCAAAGCCCGGCCGATGGGAATGCCCAGCATCGCACAGGCGAGCCCGAACACCTGGACCTTGGCGCCGAAGCTCAGCGCCGCTGCGTAGCGGGCGTCGATCCATGACCCGCGAGCGATCGCCGCCGGATCACGATCGATGACATGCCCGAGGATGTCCAGCCCCATGAACACCCAGGGCAGGCCGAAGAGCACCACCCAGACCTTCCACCGCGCCCGCTCGTGAGCCAGCCCCCCTGAGGCGACGGCACCCATGGCGATGAACCAGCAGACCAGGAAGACCGCCCGCGGCGGGCCGTGATCCTCGCGCCAGCGCTCGACTTCCGGCGCAAAGTCCTCTGCACCCGCAAGGTGGGAGACGAGTTCCATCGGCGACAGCCCCGCGAGCGACTCGCGCACGTGCATCGTGATGATGAACGACCCGTTCACCAGCACCAGTGCCACCACCACCCGCCAGGCAATCCCGTACACGCCCGCCAGGACCTTCACGAACGTGCGCCACGCCGAGACCAGCGGATGCCTGCGGCGGACGCATGCCGTCCGGCAGACCGGGCAGACCACCACGCACAGACCAAGCCGCGGATCCCGAGGAGCCGGAAGGGCGCCGAGGGCCTCGCCGCAGCGGTGGCATGAGTGCTCGATCGCCATGACTCGCAGAACGATATCGTCCGCGGGAGGCGCGGTTTCAAAAAACAGGCGGGCCGGGACATGAGCCCCGGCCCGCAAAGGCGTGGAAACGGATGTTGATTCGGGCTTAGCACCCGGCGAACCAGACGTTCAAGAAGAAGAACACATCGTTGGTGCTGAGCCCGGGCGTGCCGTCGACGTCGGCGCTCGGCTGGCCGGCGAACCAGGCGTTCAGGAACGCGAAGATGTCCGAGGTCGTGACCCCGCCCACGCCGTCGAAGTCCGCGGCACATGCCGTGCAGATGAGTCGATACACGCGGAAGTCGTCCACGGCGGCCTCAACGATCGAGCCGGTGCCGCTGTCATCGGGGACGAAACGAACCCGGACTTGCGAACCGGGCACTGGGAAGATCGACTGCACGTTGATCGTTCCCTGGATCCATCCGCCGATGTTCTGCGTGGTCGGCCCGACAGTCTCGGCGTTCGTCCACGTCGCGCCGTTGTCGTTGGAGATCTCCACACGCATGACCTTGGCGTTGGGGTTGTTGCCCGCGACGTTGTTGAACCAGCGCTGATAGGTGATGACCGGTCCGATCGCCCCCGTCAGATCGATCGGCGGGCTGAGCAGGGTCGTGAAGCCATTGTCCACGTCGTTGGTCCCCACCGCGGCACCGGCCGTCGCATTGCCCGTGAACGCGCAGAATGCGGGGCTGAAGGCGTTCTCGGGCTGGGCGGCGGTGCCGTTGGGGTCGTTGCGCTCCCACTGCCCGGTCGTGGCGGTGTCCCCCGCAACGCCATAGGTCCAGCCCAGGTCGTTCGAGAAGTTGTCGAAGAAGATGGTCTCCTCCTCGCCGACATTCGCCGAGAACACCGCCGCGGGCGCGGCGACGGGCTGGCTCACCGACGCGCCGGAGCTGCCCTGAGCTCGGACATAGAACTGGGCCGGCGCTCCACAGATTCCTTGCGGGAGCGTCGCGATGTACTGGTTGCCGCCCACGGGCACGAGGTTCGCCGACGCAAACGCGGTCGCCGAGCCGAATCGATAGAAGAGCTCCGCGCTCGAGAGCGTCTGGTTGGCGATGACGATCTGCACGTTGAAACTCGTGGTCGATGAGGGGCTGATCTGCGTGGGAACCGGCCCCTGCACCGCGATCGACAGGAACGGGGACGTGGAGAGCTGATAGCTCAGGTTGTACGGCTGAATCGCGTTGGACGACCCCGCCGTGCTCACTCGCACGAAGTACGTGCCGGGGCCGGGAATGACCTGCTGGCCGACTGCCGGCTGCCCCGGCGCCGGAGCGGCGAAGGTGCCCAGCACGGTGGTGCCGTCGGCGGCGAAATAGGTGAGCGTGATCGGATTGGTCGTGGCGGCCTCGTACGCCGTGCCGACGTCGCAGGCCTGGGTCTGCGGCCCCTGCAGGTACGACGCGCCAATCGGAGTCGCGGTGACGGCAAACGTCTGCGTCCCGCTCGCCGTCACCGTGAACCGGAACCAGTCGGTCTCGACGTTGTTGTCCAGCGAGATCTGGTTGATCGAGATGGGCGTGCTCGTGAGCGTGCCGATGATCGTGGCGTCCGCGGCGGAGTCGTTGGGCTCCAGCGGGTCGCCATAGTGCCGCTGACCGTTCAGAATGTCGTCGAACTGCGGCCCGTCAAACGCCGTGGAGATGAACGGCTCCATGAGCTTGGTCTGGGTGCGCGGGCAGACGTGGGCCATGCCGATGCCGTGCCCGTTCTCATGGGCCAGCACGTTCCTCAGACGCAGCGAGTTGCCGCCGATCGAGTCGTAGAAGTTGTCGTTGGTGTCGATGACCATGTCCCCGCCGGCGTCCAGGGCTGGGAAGTAGTTGAACGCGAGCACGCCGCTGTTGCCGTCGAGCGCGGTGCCCGCCATGCGCAGATCTCCGCGCACCCCAAGCACGCCCGACGATCCGCCGGCGCCGATCGGCACGCCGTCGTCGTTGGGCTCAAAGACATAGTCCACCCCGATGAGCTGGCTCCACCGGTTGAACATCTGCCCGTACAGGCCCTGCCACAGCGGGGTGTTGTTCGAATAGATGACGTTCATCCGGGCAAACAGATCGCTCGGCTGGGTCACGCCGTTGGTCAGTGTCGGCGTGATCGTCCCGTCCGGAACGAACGAGTACGTCAGGATCATCGGCGTTCCCTGCGTCGTCGCGACCGTGTTCGTCGCCGACGTCGCCCATCGGCCGGCCTGCTGGAACCTGCGGTTGAACGGGCTCGCCGCGGCCCGGTTGAACGCCTCCACCGTCACGTCGTCGGTCCCCGGGCCGAAGCAGAAGGCCGGCACCAGCCGACCCTCGGCCTGGGCCACGATCATGTCCACGAGCGCGTGCTGGTGCACGGGTCGCATGCGGGCAAAGTCGCCGCGCGAGACAAACCGCCTGACCAGCGCGTGTGACTCATCCCCCAGCGGTTCCAGCCGCTCATACGCCGGCGCCGCACGACCGGGAATCACCGCCTGCAGATTCGGCATCGGGTCAAAGCCCGTCACCCGGTGCACGAGCTCCTGCTGATCCGGCGACAGCGTGGAGAAGACATGGGCCGCGATGAGCGCCTTGGCCGCCTCCTGCCGGGGGGTCAGCGCGGACTTGCCCAGGTGCAGTTCCCGGGCGGCGCGAGCGCCGTCGACCTTCAGCGGGTTCATCCAGCCAAGCGCCGTGCCTTGCACGCACGCCGCCACCGTCGCCCCGCCCAAGAGCATCGCACACGCGTCTCGCCGAACCTTCATGGGAATCGCTCCTCAACCTCGACACAACGCCGCAGATGTGCACGACGGCCGTCACTCCGGGCTCACTCCGCTCCGAAGCGCCGCAGGCACCGCATGGGCGTTCACATCCAGATCCACAACTCGAACTCGCCCAGAGAACCCGGGCTCACTTGGGACTGTCCATATTCGCACGATCTTGATGGCGTGCTCCAGTCTGTCCCGAAACCTTTTGAAAACCACGCCAGACGGCCAAACAGGCAAAATCGGCCCTTTGGCCAAGATCGGCGGCCTGATCTGGCCTCTCCCCGATGCCGGGCGGTCTCTCCCCAAGCCCGCATCACCCCCCGATTCACAGCACCCCGTCGGGGCCGCGCCCACGCTCCGGCTTCGGGCGGATTCCCGGAACTCCGATAGCTCCGAGCCCCGCCGAACGCGATTTTCGCCGACGGGCTGGAGACCCGACCATGGCCCAACGCATCGTCATCCTCTCAGCGGCCATCGCGGGCGCCGCCGCCCTGGCGTCGGCGTCGCTCGGCGGCGTCATGATCGAGTACCGACCAGGCCCGACCGACCCCTGGGTCATCCAGTCCAACACACCCAACATCAACCCGGGCATCGCGTACAACGTCACGCTCGATCGCTGCCAACCCGGCTTCTGGCGGGTCCGCGTCACCGATCCGTCCCAGGAATCGCTCGCGACGATCCGCTTTACGAACACCTCGGCGGACATCACGCTCATCATCGGTGGCGGGCAGGACAACGCGCCAACACCCGCCGCCCCACTGCTCGCCCCAGGGTGCCTCGATTGGACCGGCGGCCTCGAGCCGGGCTCTGCACGGGTCACGCTCCAGGCACGCGGCGGACGCGATGTCGGTCCGCTGGCCTCCATCACCGCCGAGCAGATCGTGCGGCTGGACGTGGATCGCGACATCCTGCAATCAGCCATCCGACACACCAGCCCGGACCGGCCGCTCTGGGCCATCGCCGCCGGCGGACGCATCTCCGACAACCTTGACGACGCGGGCACTCCGGCGGTCATCTACTCCGCGGGCGGACCGATCGAGCTCATCACCGCCTCGGGCTCGATCATGCCATCGATCGTCCTGGCGCCCATCGGGCCGACCGTGCAGCAGCCCCGGGCGGGCGTGCTCGGACAGGTCATCGCGACCAATGGCGACGTCGGCGGGGCCCGCCCGGACAGCTCGCCCCCCGACAACTATCGCGCCACGAACATCTCCGCACGGGTGATCGACGCGATCGTCGGACGCAACATCCGCGCGGACATCGTCGCCGTCGACGGGGTGCGACGCGTGGAGACGATGGTCGGCGGTCTTCGCGGCTCGGTGATCGCCGGGACGCTCCTGCCCATCGACGCCCAGACGCCAGGCCGCATCCGTTCCGAGGGCGTCAATGCCATGCGCATCGTGCTGGCCACCGGCCTGCCTCGCGGAGCAAGGATCTCGGCGGGCTTGTTCTATGGCTATCAGCCCATCATCGCCGACAACGCCCAGCCGACGATCACGCTCGGCGAACCGAATCGACTGGGCGGGCAGATCATCATCAACGACAAGAACAACCCCCTCCCGCTGAAGTGGAACAACCAGCCGCTGCCACGATCCATGATGGGCAGCGTCGTCATCCAGGGCGCCGCCCCGGCGACCATCGCCACCGACGTGTACACCACGCCCTCATCCCCGCTCGGAGGCGGAGCCATCGGAATCGCGAGCTTCTCGCTCTACGGCTCGGATTGCGAGCCTCCACACAACCAGATCGACCGCCTCCAAGGCGTGGTCGAAACGGCATTCGCCAACAACGCCACCCCGGTGATCATCCGGAACTTCGGCCCCGTGGGCCTTGGCTCGGGCCTCGCCGACGCCAACGCCGCGGTGCGCATCGAACGCCAAAGCGATCAGACCGACTGCGCCTGGACCGACGCCTCGCAGATGTTCGACGTGGTGCTGCACCCGATCGCCTCCGGAACCGACGAGAAACGCGGAATCGGCCTGAGGCGCGGCATCCTCGCCCCGACCCCCGGCGTGTACCGCGTGATTCCCACCGGACTCATCAGCGCGGATGTCGCGGGAACGCCCGGCGTCATCTGGCCGCTCTCCTGCCCGGCGACGTCGGCGACGGCTCCGGCGTATGTGTTCCGCGTCGCGCCCGACTGCGACGCCGATGGCGAGAATGACTACGTGCAGCTCGACGCGCTGTACGCCCACACGGGATCCTCGCCGCTCCTGAGAAGTCTCACTCCGGGCGAGATCGACGACCAATCCCGGGTCCCGATCGCGCCCATCGACAACACCCTTCCGCCGACGCCGGATCCGATGCCCGACCCGGATCCGAAGCCGGATCCCGACCCAGACCCAACGCCAGACCCAGACCCCAAGCCCGATCCTGATCCCGATCCAACCCCGGATCCCGACCC
>DHLW01000128.1:24777-24957 GCA_002405485.1 Phycisphaerales bacterium UBA4658 | reverse complement strand
CGTGCCGACGCCCCGTCCACCACCGCCCGCACCGGCACGAACACCGTTCCAGGACGCGGATTCGGCAGTCGACAAACCAGCTCCTGCAACGAAGCCATGTCCGCCGCGTGCCGCCGCTGGTACATCGACTGCAGACCCACGAGCACCACGCATCCGGCGCCGGCCATCGTGGCCACCGAC
>DHLW01000128.1:23471-24627 GCA_002405485.1 Phycisphaerales bacterium UBA4658 | reverse complement strand
GCGCCGGCCATCGTGGCCACCGACGCGAGCGTCCCGCATCGCGCGGCGATCTCCACTCTTCCACCCACCCGCGTCAGACGCCTCAGCAGGCCCTCCAACGCGATTGCCACACCCACCCAGAGGCACGCCATCGGAAAGTACATCAGCCTCGAACTCAGCCCCGCGCCCTGGATCACCACGATCGGCACAAGCGCGACAAGCGCGGCACTCAGCATGAACACGACATACCCAGTCAACGCCAGTCCCGCAGATCGACCCGGCTCTGAACCCACCCTCCTCACGGCGCCGTGCCGCCACACCCAGGCTGCCGCTCCCACGACCGCAGCCGCGATCGCCGCCCACTCCGCCGGGCCAGAAGACGCGATCCGCGCAACACCCGCCTCCCACGCCTCCCCGAAACCCTGAGACGGGTTTGCAAGTTCGACAAACGATTTCAGCACATGCTCGAAGCGACCCGCGAGCCCAGCCCCGTCGGCAAACTGACTCTCCCGCGCAAACGCATCCCGCCGAACCGTGAGCACATATCCGGCCAAGTACGCGCCGATCCCGATCGCGACCGGGACCAGCAGCACGATCATCCGCGCGGCATGCCCGATCACCGTCCCCGGCACCCGACCAGCCCGCCGACGCTCCAAGTCCAACACACCCGCCACGAACGCGATCGGCAGCATCGCCATCGCCGCCGCCGGCTGCTCATACAGGCATGGCGTGATCGCTCCAAGGCCAGCAAGCACCCACGGTCCTGCTCGGCTCTGCCGCCCCTGCGCAGACCGCACCACGATCGTCACCGCGAGAAAGAAGGCTGCCGTCGCGATGGTCGTTGACACAGTCGCCGGCCAGAACACCCCCTCAAATCCCTGCGGCGACGCCAGCAGCGCGACAAGCCCCGCCGCCGCCACCCACCCGCGCACACCCAGATCCCGCGCACACCTCCACGCACACACGCACGCCAGCCCATGCATGCACGCGCTGAACAGATGGTTCACCCAGTCATGATTCCAGAGCAGCGTCTGCAGGCCGAACACCAGCATCACATGGATCGGCCGCCAATAGAACCACCACGGATAGCTCAACACATCCGCCCACGCAAACCCGCCTGTCACCGGATCGCGGTGGTGCGCCGCATAGTCGTCAATCCACTTCCCAAGATCCCCCT
>DHLW01000128.1:4106-23342 GCA_002405485.1 Phycisphaerales bacterium UBA4658 | reverse complement strand
CCCCCATCAGAAAGAACGACCCGATCAGCCACACCATGAACGGAAACACCCACGCCGGCCACGCTCGCACCACTGAGCAGAAGCCCGCCCACACCCCTCCAAGCCGCTCACGCACGCGCACACTCACCTCGTGCCCGCCGCTTTCGCCGCCTCATGCTCCCGAATCCGCGCGGCAAATCCCTCCAGCAGCTCGTTGGGTATCGGCACGCTCAGGTTGTACTGCGCGATCCGCCACCCCCCATCCTCACCCTTCACCACCACGCCCGATCCGCGGCACGTCCCGTACTTGGCATTCTCCAGCAACTCATCAAACCACGCCGTCTGCGCGGCGTGCACAGTCACCCAGCGCTTCACCTTCCGGTACGTCCATCCTCGCCCCTTCGCAAAGTGCGGCTCGGCATACGCCTTGAACTCCTCGAGCGTCCACCGCTCGCTCGCGTCAGTCCCGAGAAAGACCGCGCCCGGCGCAAAGCACGACCAGTACGACGCTCCGTCGGCCTCACTCGCCGCCGCATGCAGCCGATCCAGCACGCGCTCAACCTCGATCGTGCTCCGCGCATCCTCGGCTCCGAATCCGGCACACGTCTCCACCGCTCCGCTCCGCTGGTTGCGCCCCCCACTCCCGCCGCACCCGCTCAGAACACCTGCGGCAAGGCCGGTCACCACTGACAGCACCCCGATCGCAACCCCGCGCCCGCCTGTTCTCAGCGTCTCCATCCCGGGAGTATCTCACGGCGCGTCAACATGGGCAAGTTCGCATGTTCTCGACCCGAACCTGCTCCGAGAAGATCGCCCGCCACACGCGAACCCCGGAAAACTGGGCAAACTGTGACGACATCGCCCACTCTTCCGCGCGCGCCGACCATGCCGCGCACACCGGTTGGTGGCCATTTTCGGTGTGTGATGTACATTCTGGCTGGAGTGTCGAGCATCGGTCGCTCGACACTCGGCATCGTCCCTCTCTCTCGTCCGTTCCATATTGGAGGCTCTCGTATGTGCTGTGCATCTGTGCGCGCCGGCCTAGGCGTGATCGCGCTGCTCACTCTCTCGGGCACCGCAGCCGCCGACACCATTCTTGATTGGAACTCCGCCGCTCTGAACGCGGTGCAGAACACCTCGACCCCGCCGCCGCGCGCCAGCCGCGCTCTCGCGATGATCCACGGCGCGGTCTATGACGCGGTGAACTCGGTTGATCGTCTGTACCAGCCGTACATGGTGAACACCGTCGCCGCCCCCGGCACCAGCCGCGAGGCCGCCGCTGCCGTCGCCGCCTTCACCGTCGCTTCGTCCCTTTTCCCAACCCAGGCCGCGACGTTCACCGCGCTCCGCGACTCCCAGCTCGCGGCGATCCCCGACTCTCCCGGCAAGACCGCCGGCATGACCCTCGGCCAGACCATCGGCATGACGATGAATCTGTCCCGGTCTAACGACCAGTCCACCAACCCTGGCGGGATCACGTTCCCCGGCTCGCTCACCCCCGGTCGCTGGCGCCCCGCCGCGGATAATCCCGTCGCCGCCGCCCTTCCGCACTGGGGCAACGTGACGCCCTTTGCCATTCCGTCGGGCGCGTCGTTCCGTCCCGGTCTGCCGCCGACGCTCTCCAGCGTCGAGTACGCCAACGCCCTCAACGAGGTGAAGCAGATCGGCGCGATCAACAGCTCCACCCGGACTCCCGAGCAGGCGGATATCGCCCGTGCCTGGGCCTTCAACGCCGGCACCAAGACGCCCCCGGGCGCGTGGAACCTCATCGCCAAGGACATCTCGCAATCCCGCGGCCTGTCCATCACCGAGAACGCCCGCCTCTTCGCCGCCATGAACGTCGCCATGGCCGACGCCGCCATCTGCGCCTGGGACTGCAAGTACACCCAGGACATGTGGCGCCCAGTTGACGCCATCCGCCTCGCCGACACCGATGGCAACGCGCTCACCAGTCCGGACACCGCCTGGACGCCCCTCCTGGCCACGCCCAATCACCCCACGTACGTCAGCGGACACTCCACCTTCAGCCGCGCCGCTGCCAACACCCTCGCCGCTCTGCTCGGCGGCGACGCCATCAACGTCACCTTCCAGGGCGACTTCGGCGTCTCCCGACTGCTCACCAGTCTCAACGCCGCCGCCAACGAGGCCGGCCTCAGCCGAATCTACGGCGGGATCCACTTCAGCTTCGACAACACCTTCGGCCAGCAGATCGGTGCGAACGTCTCCAGCTATGTCCTCGCCAACTACTTCCAGGTCATCCCCGCCCCCGGCGCGGGATCCCTGCTCGCCCTTGCCGGCGTCCTCGCGATGCGTCGCCGTCGCTGATCGACTCTGGCTTTGCCTCGGCTTTGGTGGCACAGGCGGCCCGCCCGTGTCAGAACCCCGCACCAACGACCCATCCGCGTCCTCTTGGAGGAGAGAAGCGGAGGGAGAGAGATGGATGGAGAGAGAGTGCCGCTGGAGAGAGAGATCTCGGCGGCAGAGAGAGATTCAGTGCGAGAGAGAGGGATGCGGTTCCGCGAAAGCGGCACGCCGCTCCCCAGTAAGCGAGGGAGTGGCGAGAGAGTGCGCCAACACAACCGCTTACTGAACCTCCGAACGCCGCGAGTGACCCTCGCGGCGTTCGGCTTTTTGCCCAGATGATCTGTGGCCCTCCGTGCCTCGGTGCCTGCGTGCCTCGATGCCTTGATGCCCCAATGCCTTGCTGCCTTGCTGCCTCTCCCACCGAATACCATCCCCTCATGACCACTCTGCCCCCCGGCCAGCGCCTCCGCGCCCTCATGGACAAACCCGGCGCCTGCGTCATGCTCCCCGGCGCGTTCAACGCTCTCTGCGCCAAAGCCATCAAAGACGCCGGCTTCGAAGGCGCATACATCTCCGGCGCGGCGACCAGCGTCTCGGCCGGTGTCCCCGATGTCGGACTGCTCACCCTCGAACACTTCTGCCGACTTATCCGCGAGGCCGCCGACGCCTCCGGACTGCCGCTCATCGCCGACGCCGACACCGGCTTTGGCGAGAGCGAGATGGTCCGTCGAACCGTCGTCGAATACTCCCGCGCCGGCGCGGCCGGTTTGCACATCGAAGACCAGGTCTTCCCCAAACGCTGCGGCCATCTCGACGGCAAAAAGCTCATCCCCCTCGACCACGCCGCCGAAAAAGTCGCCGCCGCCGCCAAAGCCGCCAAGGAGATCGGCGAGGGCTTCATCATCTGCGCCCGCACCGACGCCCGCGGCGTCGAAGGCCTCGACGCCGTCGTCAAGCGCGCCCAGTCCTATCTCGACGCCGGCGCCGACATGATCTTTCCAGAGGGCCTGCAATCTGAAGAAGAGTTCCGCTTCGTCGCCGACCGCCTGCGATCAGCCGCCGCCGCCAAGAAACCCTATCTGCTCGCCAACATGACCGAGTTCGGCAAGACCCCGATCATCCCCGCTCAACGCTTCGCCGCCATGGGCTATTCCTGCGTGATTTTCCCCGTCAGCATGCTCCGCATCGCCATGGGCGCCGTGACCAAAGCCCTCGCCACCCTGAAGCGCGACGGCAGCGTCTACAACGTCCTCGACCAGATGCAGACCCGCGAGCAGCTCTACCAGATGATCGGCTACACGCCGGGCGTTGAGTGGAACTGCAGAGCCAACTGAGCCCCGGTCGCGATCCGCTCAGACACGCACTCGTCCGGCGATCGACACCAGCCCCACCGCGCACACGCCGTTGCCGATCCGATCCTGCATCCGGTGCACGCGGATCTCCGGCGACGTGATCGGCAGGTTCCGGTCCAGGCACCTGTGCGCCAGCACGGCTAGGTCATGCCGCGCCGTCGCCTCATCCGCCGCGCACAGCACCACGCACACCCCCGCGTGACACACACGCTCATCCGCCACCAGCTTCGCAAGGTCCTTCACCGGGTTCCGCGTCAGCTCCGACGCATACGCCCCGTTGGGCCCGGGAACCCCGCTGGTCACGCAGAACTGCTGCACGGTCTTCACTTCCAGCCAGAACGCCTCTTCCGGCGGCACCCGTCGCGGGTCTTGCGGCGGCCCGGCCAACCCCGCCGCCAGCCCCTCAAACAACGATCCTCGCGTCTCCTCAATCTCGCGCATCCGCCGGCGCTCGTTCACGAGCGCGTCATCCAGCACCTGCCCGGGCTGAGGGGTCAGGACCAGATCGCACCGCCGCCGATCCCGATGCTCAGGCAGGTCCGATCGACCACCAGATCTCCGCTTGCCCCGCCACTCGTGCGGATACGCCTGCTCCCGCAGCACCCCATACCCCGCTCTCGCAAGCCCCGCAACCAGCAGCGGATGCACGTCCACCTCGACCAGCGCATCCAGCCCGTACACCGCGTGCTCGTCGCGAAGCTCGCGCTCCCGCTGCTCCAAGGCGCTCGCCAACGCATCGGCAATGTGCTCCGGCGACCACACCTGCTCGTGAACCTCGCTCTTTGGCCATCCTATTCCACGTCCGTCGCAACCCGGCCAAAGCAAAGACCCCCGGCCAGTCGGCCGGGGGTCCGTGGAGTGCATCCGGTTGTCTCGCCCGTCGCCGGGCGTTCAATCTCAGCACCCGCCATCGAACCAGGCGTTCAGGAAGTCAAAGATGTCGTTCACGTCCGGGGCGACCGAGCCGTCGCCGCCCATGTCCGTCAGCGTGCTCGACACAAACCAGTCGTTCAGGAACGCGAAGATGTCGTTCACCGCGATCCCGTCGGTCTTGTCATAGTCTGCGAAGCAGCACGGCGAGGTGACGTTGCCCGTCAGGTTGCACGCCGTCGCCGTCGACACAAAGCTCGCGCCCGCGCCAGTGCCCGTCACGCTGCAGTTGGCCTGCGTGATCGTCGCGTTGCAGGTCGTTCCGCGGCAGCACACGCCCGTCGGAGCCGCGCACGGGCTCGGCGTGCAGCTCCCGCCCGAGAACCACGTCCCCGTGCAGTTGGCCTGGAAACCGATCGTGCACGTCGAGCCCACGCAGCACGCGCCCGTCACCGGGCACGACGGCGTCGGCGTGCACACACCGCCCGCGATGTGCGTGCTCCCCGACGTCGTGCACTGCGTCGACAGCGTCACCGTGCAGGCGCCCGCGATCGTGCAGCACGCGCCCGACTGCGGGCACGGATTCGTCGGAGCGCAGGTCAGCCCGACCGACCAGAACGTGCTCGTCGAGAAGCAGTCCTGCTGCGTCAGCACCGTGCACACGCCCGCGTTCACGCCCACCGACGTCCCGCAGCACGCGCCCGTCGGGCACGTTGAGCCCGCCGCGCCAGCAACACCGCCCACCGACGCGCACACGTTCGCCGGCAGCAGCACACACCCGGCATTGCTCGGCAGAGCGCACGAGCCCGGCTGCGTGTTTGAGTACAGATACACGCGGCGGGCCTGGAAGTCCATGATCGCCAGCACGCCCAGCGTCGCATCCCAGCCGAAGTCCAGAATCCCGTTGCTCGACGGGAACGTCTGCGCTCCGCCCGACGCCGTCAGGAAGTTCACCGCCACCGGCGCGCCGTCGCTGTACCGATTCGCACGGAACGCCGAGTTCAGCGTCGTCGTGTTCGGCCGGGCGTTCCACACCACCAGGTCACCCACGCCCGCGTCGGGCCAGCCGTGCAGCAGACGCACCGAACGACCGATCACGCCCGCCTGCGGATATCGCGGACCATAGATCCGCCTCGGACCATTGCTCTCCGGGCACGACGCGCAGCCCACGCCTGCCGGGGGCAGCGGACCGGGATTCGCGATGCTCAGATTCCCGTACTTCCCGAGGAACGAGCCGTCGCTCGTCCGAAGCGCCACCACCACCGAGTCGTTCGCCGACGCCAGAATCGTCCCGTCACGCGGGTCAATGTCGATCCGACGCCACTCCGTGTTCGCCACACCCTCCGGCAACAGCCGCGGCTCCACCGGATAGCTGAACACGCCCGTGCCGAAGTCCGGAATCGGGCTCATCGTGTCATCCACGCCCGTCAGCACCTTGTCGCCAAACCGCAGAGCGGCGGCCACCGGACGCGGATTCGGATTCGTCCCGTACACATACCCAAGTCCGTTGGGACCAAAGTCCCACGCCGGGCCCGACGGCCACCGGTTGATCACCGGATCGCCCACCGCCAGTTGCGTCGGAATCGCCGTCTCCGCGTCGAACAGCCGAAGCGCACCCGTCAAGCCCGAGCCGTCGTCCCACCCGATGATCAGACGCGACTCGAACCCCGTGCCGGTGTTCCGGCGGTAATACGCCATGCCCACCGTCCCGCGTCCACCCGGGATGCCGGGGAATGTCGTGAACCGCGCAAAGCTCGTCCCGCTCAGCCCAAGCGTGTTGTACAACCCCGAGATCTTGATCGCGCCAAGCTCCTGATCCACGCCGGAGTTGTTCCAGCCGGACAGAAACAGCGCGTTGTCCCCAAGCGCCACCGCCGACGGGTTGTTCCCGATGTACACCGGATTCCCGGCCGTCATCGGCGCCGCCGCCCCATAGTTTGTGAACAGGTCGATGTCCCGAAACAGGTACATGTTCGTCGACTGCCCGAGGGCCGTGCCGACACAACAGCCGACCGCCGCCAGCGTGAGCCAAGACGTCTTGCGCATGATGCAATGCTCCATGAAACAGGGTGTTCGATGTCCCGCGGGACCGGACCTGCCACCTCAAGTCGGGGTCAGAATGAGGCAGGAAACGATCTTCCTGTGAGAGATTCTATAACGAGCTTGGCCTTTGCCCAAGAGAAACTTCGTTCTCTCCACCCTTCTGATCGGTTTTGGGGCCATCGCGGCTTCCCAAGCCCAGACCGATGGGCACTCCCCAGAGAAACTACCAGTGTCATCCGCTCGTCAGCCGAGCCGCGCCCATCGCCGCGTGGAAGTCGCTGGACCCCGCACGCAACGTCCAATCCGTTCGGGCAATCCCCGTCAGACCCCGGGAAACCTCCTGATGGGTTCGAGCCAGAACCGGCGCCAAGCGCGTCCCGACCCCGCCCAGCACCGCGATGACCTGCGGCCGATACACAGCGTGTGCAATCCGCAGCAGCCGAACCAGTGCAGCCAAGGGTGCCTTGGATGGGTCCAGCTCGCCCCGCACCAGCACCTCCTCGGTCCGCTCGCCGAATCGCGCCCGAAGCGCGGGCACGCCCAGATATGCCTCCGCCGACCCACGCCCACCGTCGGGTCCTGTTGGCACATTCGGCTCGAGATCCGCAAGCGACACATCCACCTGTCCAAGGTGTCCCGGCCCGCGCCCGGACACGATCAGGGGACGATGGTCCGGCCCGTCCAGCACCGCCGCCCCGATCCCGGTGCCCATGCTCAACGCCAGCAGCCGGCCTTCGACTCTGTGCGTGACCGCAAAGTCGTGGGCCGCGGCGTGCGCGTCGGTCCATGAGCTCACCCGCCCCCCCGGGCTCAGCAGCCCACTCCCGGCCTGGTCCACGAGTTCCCGCACCGTGAGCCCTTCGATCCCCGGCACGTTCACGGCCCGGATGATCCGCCCCTCCGCATCGGCCAGCCCTGGGGCGCACACACCCACGCACCCGATCTTCGGCCGCACCTCTCCCGGAATGTCCGCAAGCGTGCGCCGCAGCGATTCAACGAGTGCCGGCTGGTTCGGCCGGTGATAGACCAGACTGCGAGCGGCCAGCACCCGCTCGCCGCGTTCGTCCAGCACCGCGACCTTCGTCGACGTCCCGCCGATGTCGATTCCGAGCACCATGCCGGACAATAGAGCGAGCCCGTGCGTGGTGAGTTCTCTCCAATCCCGATCCGGGTCGGCAGTCGCGGGAGCGCCAAGCGAAACGACGCAGAGTGCGGTACCCTGATCCCTGCATGATGCGCCGGACCAACCGCCAACGAACGCTCCCGATCCTCGCACTCGCCCTCGCCGCCAGCGGCGCGTCCGCTCAGGGCCCCGAGTACCGCATGGACGAGTCCGGAAACTGGGTGCTCGTCAGCACACCGGCCGCCGGGAGCGACGAGGCCCTCATCGCCGCGGCTCGCAAAGATCTCGCCGAGGTCCGGCCCGCCGACGCTCGGCGTGCGGTGAGCGAGTGGATCGAGCGCAACGACCGCACCCGCAACCCTCGGCTCGCCGAGGCCCTGCTCATCCGCGCCGACGCCCTCACCGCCGAGGGTGACGAGTACGAGGCGCTCTACGACTATGAGCGGGTCATCAAGGAGTTCCCGGCGACCCCGAGCTTCATCACCGCCGTGGAACGCGAACTGGACATCGGCGTGCGGTACTGCGCCGGACTTCGACGCAAGCTGCTTGGCGTGCGCGTGCTGGATGCCACGGACATCGGCGAAGAGCTGCTCATCCGCGTCCAGGAGCGCATGCCCTCCTCCCGGCTCGCCGAACGCGCCGGCATCGAGCTCGCCGACTATTACTACCGCGAGCGGAATCTCGACCTGGCCGTCGACGCCTACGACCTGTTCATCCAGAACTATCCCAAGTCGCAGTATCTGCAGCGGGCCATGCAGCGCCGGATCTATGCCACGATCGGGCGATTCAAGGGCCCGCGCTACGACGGCTCGGCACTCATCGACGCCAGGATTCTCACCCGCCGATACGCCGCCCTCTTCCCCGCCGAGGCCCAGAAAGCCGGGCTCGATGACGGGCTGCTCACACGCCTGGACGAATCCAGCGCCGAAGAACTCATGGAGGGTGCCCAGTGGTACCTGCGTCGTGACGACGACGTCGCCGCCAGATACATGCTGCGCCGGTTGATCCGCGATCATCCCAAGTCCGCCGCCGCTCAGCGGGCGCTCACCATGCTCCAGGAGCGCAACTGGCCGCTGGGCCAGGCGTCCAAGCCCGACTCGGCAAATGATGCCTCGCCTGCGAATGCCACCGCCCCTGCCCCTGCGACTCCCCCTGCCCCCGCCCGGGTCGAGCCTGATCGGGTCGACGAGCGTCCCCCGCCGGTGACTCCTCGGCGGACACGCCCCGCCGACGCTCCCCCCACCCCACCCTCAGAACCCCCGGCGACCCCCGCTTCTCCCTCGCCCGCATCGGAGCCCAGCACGCCATGAGCCACGATTCGAGCATCCCCGGGCTCGCCCACGTTCGACCCGTTCTCTTTGCATGCGCGGTCGCTGCCGCCACCCTCGGCGCCCTCGTCGGCTGCGCATCGGACCCGACCAAGGGGTACGCCTTCACCGCGGCCCACGACGACACCATCCGGACCGTCGCCGTCCCGGTCTTCAAGAACCCAACATACATCGAAGGCATCGAGGTCGATCTCACCGACGCCATCATCAAGGAGATCCAGCGATCCACCCCCTGGCGCGTCGCTCCTGAGGGGGCGGCCAACAGCACGCTCCTCGGCACGATCGTCGATCACCGCATGCGCCGCCTCTCCATCGCCCGCGATACCGGACTCGGCCAGGAGATGCTCGTGGAGCTCACCGTCGACTTCGAGTTCAAGGACGTCCGGACTGGCAAAACCATCGTGGCCCGAAAGAACTTCACCGCGAGCGACACCTTCGTCCCCACCAGGCCGGTAGGCGAACGCCTGGAACTCGGTCAGTACGGGGCCGTCCAGAAGCTCGCCCGCGACATCGTCGCCGAGCTGCGTTCCGACTGGTAGACCCCCACAATGCCGCGTTCTGGGGCCGAACTGTGGCCCCGGGATCTGAGATCGCTGGCACGAACAGGGGCATGTTCTAGAATCTTCCTTGGTGGGCCGATATCGCCCACAGATTCTGATCGTTCCGATGTCCGTCCGGAGGTTGTGCGCATGAACGACGGCCAGGTTGCCGCCGGTGTGTTCCCGCTCGCTCGCCGATTGATCGCCCTGGCGGTCGGGGCGGTCACCTGCGCGATCGCCGTCCCGTGCCTTGGAACGCCGATCGTCGTCGAAGAGATCGTCCGGATCACGCCCGGGGGCACCGTTCGCGGGCTGCTCGCGACCGTGGACCTGACCGATCCCCGGGTGCAGATCGTCACGACCGGATCCACGTCCGGCTCCTGCGGCGACGCGACGCTGACGACGGTGCCCTCATGGCGCACCTCGGTCGCGGCGGATCTGGCGATCAACGCCAACTTCTTCTCCACATGCTCCGGATCGCGGGCCGACATCATCGGGCTGGCCTTCGCCGACGGCGTGGAGGTCTCGCCCGCGCGACAGTTTCAGCCGACCTCGCTCCCGGATCCGGCGATCACCTTCACGCAGAACCGCGTCGCCGCGATCGACTATGTCGCCCCCGGCTCGACCTCAGGAGTCTGGGACGCGGTCGCCGGCGTGGGGCCTTCGAACACCGACTCCGACCCGGGGACGATGCTGGTCACCGACGGGGTGAACACCGGGGCGACGGCTCGGGTAACGCCGCTGACACGCGAGCCCCGAACAGCGGTGGCCGTGAATCGAACGGGCACGATCCTCTACATGCTCGTCATCGACGGGCGACAGCCCACATGGTCAGTCGGGATGACGCTCCCGGAAGTCGCGGATCTGTTCCTGGAGCGAGGAGCATGGCGCGCGATCAACCTGGACGGAGGCGGCTCGTCCTCGTTCGTGTTTCGAAGACCCGACGGCTCGATCCAGCAGAACAAGCCCAGCGACTCGGGAAACGTGTTCCGGGCCGTGAGCAACCACCTGGGCATCAAGCTCGCCGCGTCGACCGTGACCGATCGCTGGGATCGGCCGATCCGCGGGGTGTGGATGCGGCCCCCGGGCTCGATCGGCACGGGCTATCCGAACCTGGCGAACTTCGCGGTCTTTGAGTCGCAGATCCAGACGCTCGCGGCCAACGGCATCCGCGACGTGTACCTCGAGACGCTCTTCTGGGGCCGGGACACCGGCGTCGGGAACAGCGCGAACTTTCCTCCTCGGTTCGGATCCACCGACTATCTGGCCCAGGCGATCATCATCGCGGCCCGCTACGGCGTGCGGGTTCATTCGTGGTGCGAGACGGGATATCTGGACTTCGGAGCAAGCCCCTCGCCATTCCTCGCCGCCAACCCGTCGTTCGTGGTGAAGCATGTCTCGGTCGCCCGAAACGAGGCGACGAATCCCGATCCGTGCACGACGCCGAACACGTTCACCGGAGATCTGGCGAACCAGCGGTTCGTGAATCTCGGCAATCCGGGCGTGCGCAGCGCGCTGAACGAGTACTTCGCGAACCTCGCCGAGCGGTATCCCGGGCTCGCGGGCATTCAGGCGGACTACCACTTCTTTCCGCTGGGCGACGCTCCGGCGAACACCAGCAACAACGCCTGCTGGAGCTATGACTCCTGGACGCTCGCGAACTTCCGGGACGCCGCGGGCACGCTGGTGAATCCGCTTCCGTTTGCCACCAACTGCACGGGCAACGTGACGATCAACGGCACGACGGGGGTGATCTCGGCGGGAGCGCACCCGAACCTGATCAACTGGCATCGGGCCAACATCACCGAGGCACTGGTGCAGTTGCGGGCGAGCACGCAGCAGGCCGCGCCGACGATGTCCTTCTCCTCGGTGAGCTTCGGCGCATGGAACTCGGCGTTGCACGTGAGCAAGTGCATCGATCTGCCGAGCTGGGGCACGCGGATGGGCACCGAGGCGGTGTTCATCATGGCCTACCAGACCTCGACCGCCGGGATCTCCAACGAGCTCAGCTTCGCGCAGAGCGCGCTCCCGGGCCGGCGCGTGGTCGCCGGTCTTGCCAATCTGACCAACACGACCCGTCCCACGATCACCCAGCAGCTCGACACCATGCGGGCCCGCGGCATCGAGGACTTCTGCTGGTTCGACGCGCCGACGTTCATCAACAACCCGGCATTCCTGACCCAGCTCAGCACCTGGCTCAACACCACCGGCGCGGCCCAGGTCGGCGACATCAACCGCGACGGCTTCATCGACGCCCGGGATCGCTCGCTCTTCAGCACGCTCTTCACCGGCACGCCCGTAGCCACCACCCCCGGCACGATCCGGTACGACCTGAACAACGACGGCACCATCAACGCCGAGGACCTCCGCCTGCTCAATCGCCAGTTCTCGCGCTGGCGCTTCGGAGAAGACGGCGTGGTCGACTTCCGCGATCTGCAGGCCCTTCGCAACAGCTTCGTCGCCGGCAGCGCTCCCGGACCGACCACCCCGCTGAACCTCTATGACCTCAACGGCGACGGCTCGGTCAACCTTGCCGATGAGCAGATCCTGTACGGCTTTGTCACCGTCCCGCTGAACCTGCCGCCGAACACCGACGTCAATCGCGACGGCGTAGTGGACATCAACGATCTCATCACCCAGCTCACCGGGACCGCTCTGGACGTGAACCGGGACGGCATCATCAACTCCGAAGACTCGGCGACGCTCGTGGCCGCGCTTCGAGCGATGGAAGCGGCGGACATCAATCAGCGGTGATCGCCGCGGGCAAAGCACGCCGCCCGATGGACATGGCGCACGGTCGCCGCCCCTGCATGATCACACGCCGCTGGTGTCTGGAACCCGTGGCCGATGGGGCCTGTGCTCAGATGGCATGAAAAAGGCCGGGGCGTGTGCGCCCCGGCCCGTCGATCCACGGTTGGCCGTCAGAGCAGGGTCAGTTGCTCCCGCCCTCGTACTCCTTCAGCGTCGCCTCGAGCTGCGCCTTCATGTCCTCCTGCTGCGGATCCTTGCTCAGCGCGGCGATGGCTTTCTTCTGCAGCTCGATCGCCTTGACCTTGTCGCCCTTGAGCCAGTAGCAGCGAGCCAGCGTGTCCAGGATCGCGCCGTCCTTCTCCTCGGAGATTCGGACGGCCTCCTTGGCGGCACGCATCGCAAAGTCCACGTCCTTCTTCTTCACGTCGCCGTCCGGATCGACGATGTTCCAGGCGATCGTGTTCAGCGTCTGCGCGTCCTTCTGCGCGATCGCGTGATCCACGAGCGTCGCGCCCGTCTTGTACGCCGCGTCATAGTCGCCGGCGAGCATCTGCAGCTCATACTTCACCGGCAGCATGTCCTTCGCCGACTTCGGGTACTTGGCCTCGAACGCCGCCAGCAGCTTCAGTGAGCCCTGCGGGTCGCTGTCGGCCTCGGCGAAGATCGCCTGCCGCTCCTCGCCCATCTTCTTGAGTTTCGCCGGACCGGTCTTGTAGTCCCACGTGCCGGCGAGCACGTCGTCGAGCACATAGTCCAGCTCGCTCGGGGTGCCGTACCACGCCACGTTGCCCTTCTGATCGATCACGAACGAGGCCGGAATGCCCCGCAGCCGCGCCGCCTTCATGTAGTTGTTCACCGTCGCTCCGGCGCGATCCCAGGCGATTGTGTAGCCCATGACCTCGCCCTTCTCGGCGACCATCTTCTCGACGTCCTCGATCTTGTCGCGCAGACCCGGCGAGGCCACGCCGATGACCGTCAGGCCCTTGTCCTTGTGCGACTTCTGCAGCTCCGTCAGGTGCGGCATCGCCGCACGGCACGGCGCGCACCACGTCGCCCAGAACTCCACCACGTACACCTTCCCCGGCTCGAACTTCACTTCCCCGCCCTTGACCCACTTCTCGATCTCCATCGCCGGTGCGGGCTCGCCCTCGGCCAGCCGGGCCCGGTCGACCTTCTTGTCCGCAGCCGGCTCCTTCGCCGCCGGCCGCTCCTTCGCGGGCGGGGGCTCGCTGTTCTGCCCCATGGCCTGACCACAGGCAACCACCAGAGCGACCGCCGAAAGCAGCATCAGTCGATTCATCGAAACCACTCCTTCCACAACCAGCCCGGCGCGAGAGGCCTTGACGCCGTCGGTTCGTGCGTTGTGTGTCCTCCCCCGTGCGCCATCCTACCTCATACCGGCTTATCGGCCTTGGGTCTCCTCGGCTCGGATTTTCCCGTCGACCAGCTCCCTCCCCACCGCTCGCCGCGACTCGACGAGCAGGGCCCGGGCCGGACCCCAAAAAGACGAAAATTCAGGATCAATCACATGGTCGGCGGCGTCGCCGGCAACGCCCGCGTGGCCCGCCATTGCGTGATCGCGGCGTGGTGATCCGAGAGGACGTTGAGCGCGATCCGGGTCTCCCGCAGCAGGATGATCGTCCCATGCACCAGCCCCCCCACCCCCGCCAGCGCGGTCCCCAGTGTTCCGATCTGCGTCACGAGGTTGAACTCGCGGATCTGGAAGTAATCCAGAAATGCTCCGACCAGCGCCACGCACGTGCCCAGCGCAAAGCACCCGGCGGAGAAATAGAAGCGACGCAGCGCGTCCACCAGCATCTGCGCCCGCAGCGTGGCCTGCTGGAAGTCCTGCCGGTGCAGCTTCACCAGCGGCTCGTCGGGATCGGCCGCCTTGATCACATCCTGCGCAGAGGCCCTTGCGCGGTCCGCCGCACGGGCCAGCCGGTTGGATGTCCCGAGCGCCAGAAGCGTGCACGCATTGGTCAGGATCGCGGGAGCGGCCAGGAATGAGAGGACCACGAACGGACTGTCAATCATCGGCGTCGGCTGCATGCGGGAGTGTAGATCCCGCCCGCGCCGCTTCGGTCCGCATCGGGCACTATGGTCCTGTCATGGAAACCGACCCTTCCGCTGAGGCCGCGCCCGGCAGAGATCGAGACCAGATCCTCAAGTCGGCGTTCAACGCCTTCAAGAAGCGGTACAAGCTCACCAAGCTCGATCAGGAGTCCAAGATCAGCGGGAAGCGGGCCCTGACCGGCGGACGCGACTCGGGCCTTGCTGGCATCGTCCCGCCCAGAGAGTTTCCCGTTGACGTCTGGCAGGAACTCGCCAAGCAAGGTCGCATCAAGGATCTGGGCGGCGGGTTCTATGGCATGCCCTGAATGCCGCTGAGGCGGGTCGTGGTAGACTGCCCGGATGCAGACCCCACGCCGCCGTGTCCTGATTCCCCTGCTCGCCTCGATGCTGCTCCTGGTCGCCTGCGAGCAGAAGATCACCCAGGCCAACTTCGATCAGATCACCAATGGCATGACGCTGACCCAGGTCGAGCGCCTGCTCGGGTCTGGAACCGACGACACCCCCGCGGCGGGGTACGGCATCTCCGGCGCAGGGGCGCTGAGTTCCAAACCCGCCGAGGAGAAGACCTACGTCTGGAAGGGCAAGGGCTTCCGAATCGTCGTGAAGTTCAAAGACGGGAAAGTCGTGGAAAAGTCCAAGCTGGACAACTAGGGCCTGTCCTGGCCAACCTCTGAGAGATGGCCACGTGCACTCAACTGAGTCGTCGAAACCGCCGACGCTCATAAGAATGCAGTCCAGCACGCAAACAACCCGTAATCGAGGGTTTACCCTCATCGAGCTGATCGTCATCATCGTTGTCCTGGCGATTTTGTCAGGGGTTGCGATCCCGAAGTACATCGATTACTCGGAGCGAGCCCGAGTGACCGCGATCTCAGCGAACTTGAAGATGATCCGTCGGGCCTTGCTGAACTATCGCATGGAAAAGGGTGACTATCCCCCAGACCAACTGGGAGGGGTCATGCCCCCGGAGATGAACGAGTACTTTTCCAGCGATGTCTGGGCCACACCGATTCAGGGGGTTGGGGTGTACAACTGGGAAGGTCCGCCGGGATGGGCGGGGATCGAGGCGATCGGGGTCGGGTCATTGGTCAGTGTGCCGTCCAGCCCATTGACGGATCCGTTCTGGCAGAAGGTTGACGCGCAGATCGATGATGGGAACCTGTCGACCGGGTTTTTCCGGTGGGACTCGGGGATTTCCCGGTATCAGTTCAGGATGAACTGAGTGGATTGGTGCCACGAACAGGCGGCGAACTTGCCCGACGCGGGGTGGTGACTACACTTCCCTCCCTGCTCGGAGATTTTGTCATGCCGAATGTCTGCTATTTCACCGGCCGAAAGTCCTCGTTTGGCAAGCAGCGCACGTGGCGCGGCCAGGCGGTCAAGCGTGGCGGCTTCGGTCTGAAGCCCACCGGGATCACCCGGCGGAAGTTCAAGCCGAATCTGCACGTGGTGACCGCGCTCATCGACGGAGCCCCGAAGAAGGTGAAGGTCTCGACCCGCGCGATCAAGCAGGGTCTGGTGATCAAGCCGCTGAAGCGGAAGTACGGGTACACCCGTCAGCAGAAGGCCGCGTCCAAGGGCTGAGCGTCGATCCGATGGTGTTCATGCAAGTCCCCGCGACGGCGGGGACTTTTTCATGCGCCGATCGACAGAGATGGACGAGCGTGCCGGGACGCCCGAAAGTTGCCCGGGATCCCCCGGTGACCATCCGACCGGCTTTGGTCGATAGGATGGAGGCGTGAAGTGCGACAAGTGCTCCAACGAGGCGACGGTCCACGAGGTCGTCATCAAGGGCGGCAAGCAGCACGAGAAGCACTTGTGCGAGCAGTGCGCCAAGGGTGACGGGCTGCCGGTGCAGACGCATGCTCCGCTGACATCGCTCCTGACGCAGTACATCACGCAGCAAACGGAGGCGGCGGCGACGGCAGCGACGGGTGTGAATCCGTCGGCCGTTCCGGGCGGGTGTGCCGAGTGCGGCCTGACGTTCGCGCAGTTCCGCCAGAATGGTCTGCTGGGGTGCCCGCGGTGCTACGAGGTGTTCGAGCAGCAGCTTGGGCCGCTGCTGGCGCGCTGGCACGAGGGCGGGACGCACCACGTGGGGAAGTCGCCAAAGTCCATGGCCGGCGCCGCGTCGGGAGTGTCGCAGGCGACGCGTGCGCGGCGTGCGGAATCGGGTTCCGCCACGGGATCCGAGCAGGCAGCCGACGCGCGTGCCGCGCAGGTCGCGCTCTTGCGGAAGCAGCTTGGGGAGGCGGTGGCCGCCGAGCAATACGAGAAGGCGGCGAAGATCCGGGATGAGCTGGTTCGGCTGGAGTCGATGTCGCCGGGCGGGGCGTTCGTGTCGCCGTCGACACCGGCGAGCAAGGACAAGCCGGCGCGTTCCCCGAAGCGGAAGGGACAGGAGGGCGAGGCATGAGCGCGGAGCCGTCATCGCCGATTCCAGAGCCGGGATTCTCGGCCGCCGCGGTGAAGCGTGGGGCCGGGTGGCTTCGCGGCGTCGGCGCGGAGGCGGACGTGGTGGTTTCGAGCCGGATTCGCCTGGCGCGGAATCTGTCGGGGCTGGCGTTCCTCTCTCGTGCGACGCGGGAGCAGCGTCAGCGGGTGCTGGAGGTGTGCCGCGAGCGGCTTCTGTCGTGCGGGATCTCGAGCCAGATGATGTGGGTGGACGTGCACGATGCCCCGCCGCTGGATCGGCTGCTGATGCTGGAGCGTCATCTGATCTCCAAGGACCACGTGAAGGGGAGGCCGCCGGGTGCCGGGACAGTGAAGGACGAGAAGTCGGCGGAGAGCTCCGAGGCATCGGAGGCGGGCGAATCGGTGCCGTTGGCCGCTGGCGGGGGCGAGCCGCGGGGCGTGGCGATCTCGCTGCCGGATGAGCGCGTGAGCGTGATGGTGAACGAAGAGGACCACCTGCGGATCCAGGTCTTGCTCTCGGGGCTCGCGCTGGAGGAAGCGCTGGGCGTTGCGTCGGGAGTGGACGATCTGATCGAGGGTCCGTGCGCGAGAACGGGTCAGACGCTGGCGTACGCCTTTTCGCCGAGGTTCGGGTATCTGACATGCTGTCCGACCAACGTCGGCACGGGCATCCGCGTGAGCGTGATGCTGCACCTGCCCGCGCTCAAGATGACCGGAGAGATGGACAAGGTCCGGCGTGCGGCGCGGGACATGTCTCTGGCGGTGCGTGGGTACTACGGCGAAGGTTCGGAGGCGTCAGGAGAGTTCTATCAGATCTCGAACCAGACCACCCTGGGCAAGAGCGAGAGTGTGATCCTGCACGAGTTCCAGCGGGAGATCATTCCGCAGGTGATCGCGTATGAGCGGGCGGCGAGGCGGTTCCTCCTGGACAAGCGGCGTCGGCTGCTGGAGGACAAGGTGTTCCGGGCGCTTGGGGTGCTTCGGCACGCTCGGCTGCTCTCACCCGAGGAGGCGATTACGCTGCTCTCGGATGTTCGCCTGGGCGTGGTGACGGGGCTCGTGCGGGACCTTGGGGCCGAGGACGTGAACCAGCTCATCCTGCTCACGCAGCCGGCACACCTGCAGAGGGTGCTCGGCAAGGAGATGGACCAGAACCAGCGACGCGAGGCCCGGGCGGATCTGGTGAGGGAGCGGCTTGGGGTGCAGGACTGAACGCTCGGGGACCGCGAAGGGGGCACGCGCAAGCGTCCCGCGCAGGGCATGCCAGAGAGCACGAGTTTGAGGCGACGCGTTCCGCGTGTCAGGCCGGCCGAGGCAGCACGTTAGTCGGGATTTCCGGCGGGGCGGTGGGAGCGGGCTTGGAAACGGCCGGGGTGGCGTCTCGCTTGGCCTCGGCGGCGAGGAGATCGCTCACGGTGGGCTTGCCGAGCGCCTCGCCGCGCATGAGCTTGCGAACCTCGTCGGCGCTGAGGGTCTCGTACTTGAGCAGGGCCTCGGCGACGGCGACAACCTTGTCCCAGTTGGCTTCGAGGATGCCCTTGGCGTCGGCGTAGGCCTCGTCGACGAATCGGCGGACCTCCTCGTCGATGAGGCGAGCGGTCTCGTCGGAATAGTCCTTCTCGGGGAGCACCATCTCGCGGGTGTCCGCGCCCGCGTAGCGGACGAAGCCCAGCCGCGGGCTCATGCCCCATTCCAGGATCATGGCGCGGGCGATGGAGGTGACCTGGGCGATGTCCATGGATGCGCCGCTGGAGACGTCGCTCATGGCTTTCTCTTCGGCGATGCGCCCGCCGCAGAGAACCTTCATGGTGGCGCTGAGCCACTTGAGTCCGTAGCCCATGCGATCCTTCGAGGGCAGGGAGAAGGTGGCGCCGCCGGCCTGGCCCCGCGGGATGATGGTGACCTTGTGGAGCGGGTCGGCGTCTGGGAGGAGGGCCTGGAGGATGGCGTGCCCGGCCTCGTGATACGCGGTGAGCTTGTTGTCTTCCTGCTCGCGGACGCGGCTCTTCTTGGCCCGGCCGAACTTGACCTTGTCGCGGGCTTCTTCGAGGTCTTCGTGCTCGATGACGTCCTTGTTGTGGAGCGTGGCGGCGATGGCGGCCTCGTTGATGAGCGAGGCGAGGTCGGCTCCCGAGAACATGGGCGTTGCCCGGGCGACCCGCTCGAGGTCGACATCGGGGCCGAGCTTCACCTTCTTGGCGTGAACGCGGAGGATCTCCAGTCGGCCCTTGACGTCCGGACGCGGGACGGTGATCTGGCGGTCGAAGCGGCCCGGGCGCGTGAGCGCAGGGTCGAGCACGTCGGCGCGATTGGTGGCGGCGACGACGATGACGCCGTCGGCGGAGTTGAAGCCGTCCATCTCGACGAGAATGGCGTTGAGCGTCTGCTCGCGCTCGTCGTGTCCGCCGTGGGAGAAGCCACCGCCGCGGCGTCGCCCGACGGCGTCGATTTCATCG
>DHLW01000128.1:0-3947 GCA_002405485.1 Phycisphaerales bacterium UBA4658 | reverse complement strand
CCCACGAACATCTCGACGAAGTCGGAGCCGGAGATGGAGAAGAAGGGGACATCGGCCTCGCCGGCGATGGCCTTGGCGAGGAGGGTCTTGCCGCAGCCGGGTTCGCCGATGAGCAGGACGCCACGGGGGATGCGGCCGCCGAGCTTCATGAAGCGCTTGGGGTTGCGGAGGAACTCGATGATCTCGGTGACTTCGTCCTTGGCCTCGTCGATGCCGGCGACGTCGGCGAAGGTGACGTTGACGTTTTCCTTGGTGAGGGTGCGATGGCGGGACTTGCCGAAGGATCCGAGCATGCCGCCCGCCCCCCCACCTGCGGAGCGGAGGCTTCTCGCGATGAAGAACCAGATGACGGCGATGATGAGGATGATGGGCAGCAGAGAGATGAGCAGTTGCTGCCAGAAGGGGTTGGCGACTTCGCGGAAGGTGACGTTGTCGGGGCGGGCGTCCTTGAGTTCCTTGAGGTAGAAGGCCTTGGAGGAGGGGCTGATGGGGAGCGAGACCTCGACGACCTCGTTCTCCGGCATGCCGGGCCAGCCGGTGGTCTTGGCGGTGATGGCCGAGTCGCTCACCGAGACGTCGGTGAGGCGGTTCTCGACGTACATAGTCCGAAGTTCCTGGAAGTCCTTGAAGCGCTTGGTGGCTCCCTGGTAGTTGCTCAGAAGCATGAAGAGCATGGCGGCGACCATGAGGACCATGACCAGGCCGAAGAGCCCTCGGCTGGGCCTGAGGTTGGCCGGGCCCCCGGGCTTGCCGGGACCGCCGCCGCCTTGTCCGCCACCACCGCCGGAATCGCCACCCGAGCCACCGGAGCTCTGTTTGCCGGACTCACCGGAGCGGGGTCGACGGCCGTCGGCCCCCTGATCGCTGGAGATGCGGGTGAGATCGAGTCTGGCGAGGTGTCGGGGGGTATCGTGCATGATGTGGGTACGAGGCGGGGAGGCACACGGAACGGGCGGCTCTTGTTGTACGCCCGTGCAGGAGATTTCGGTTCAGGACCCGCGCGGTTTCGGGAGAGGCGAATTGCGGCGTTCAGCCGGGGATATCGGCTGGAGAAAGACTAGGCGTTCGTCCAATTCGGGGTGAGTTCCTGCCAATACGGCATGCATCTGGCACGAACGCGGTCCGAGCGGGGCGGCAGCCGGCGCCGGAAGAGCTACTTGGAGAGCTCGGCGCGACGATCGATCAGCAGTTCCACGGCTTCGATTTCGAGCCCGGTGACGATGGACTGAGATGGCCCGGGACGCTCCTTGGAGACCGTCACGGTCGTTCCCGGGCGATACCGCCAGGCGCCCTTGGCGGTGCGTTCGATGACCTGGTATGTGCCATCGGGAACGGTGGTCAGGGGCCAGGTCTTCTTGAGCGCGGCGCGTTCGATGCGGCTGTTCAGCGGAATGCTGGGGCGACGCCAGTCCTTGCCGAACTTTGGGTGGTCGATCGGGCCGGTCGCGGCGACGTTGTAGAAGCTCGTGAGCTGGCTCGGGAAGACGTCGAGAACGCCCCGGCTGAACCAATGGACGTGGCCCTGGTTGCCGCTGGAGCGGGCGAGCTCGATCGACTTCTTGAGGTCCTCCCAGGTGGAGTCCTTGCCCTCACCCACGAGACGGATGCCGGGGTACATCTCGGCGTTGCGTCCTGCGCCGAGGGTGTTCATGTGCTTGATCTGGTCGACCCAGGTCTTTTCATAGGCGTCGTAGCTGAAGCGGTAGTTCTGCGGGATGAACTCGTCCCATCGCGGGGTGATGCCGTTGCCGACCCAGTCGCCGGGGAGTTTGAGGGCATCGGCGCTTGTCCATGCGGCCCACTTGGGCCACTCCAGCAGATAGTTCTCAAGGCACCAGGGATAAACGGCGGGGCTCAGGGAGATGATGATGCCGGGGCGCCTGGCGCGGACTTCCTGGACGAACATCTTGCTGAACTCGTTGACCTTGGCGATGCGCCAGCGCGTCCACTCGGGGTCCTTGGGGTCGGCCGGGGGCTCCTTGCCGTCGTGGTCCTTGGCGTACTGCTTCTTGGTGTAGTCGTCGTAGCCCATGGTGTAGTAGGGCCAGACGATGCGATCATCGAGCTGCACGCCGTCGAGGTCGTACCTGTCGATGGCCTCGACCACGAGATCGATGAGGAACCTGCGAGCGTCCGGGTGGAGCGGATTCATCCAGACAAAGCCGTTGGGTGCGACCTCATTGCCCTTGATGTCGCGGCTGAGCCACTCGGGCTTCTGCTTGCGAAGATGGTTGTGGGTGTCCTTGTGGGCGGCCATGAAGCCGTACTCGAACCAGGCGATGTAGACGAGCCCGTTGCGATGGGCCTCGATGAGGGTTTCCTGGAGGAGATCGCGTCCATATTGGCGGACGTCCTCGGGCCTGTCGCTCGGGTCCTGCTTCATGAGGGCCGGCCTGCGGTCGATGCCGATGGTCCGCTCAAGGACCTTGGAGGGGAACTGGGTGTAGCCGTTCTTCCAGGTCTCGACGTACACGGTGTTGAGCCCGATCTCGCGGAGGCGTTTCATGGTCTCGGCGGAGTTCTGCGGGGAGGCGATGGCGGTGTTGGCTGTGGTGGTGATCCACGTCCCGCGGACCTCGGGGGCAGAGTGCGGCTTGGACTCAACGGGCTTTGGGGCCTCGGCGGGGTCATCCCGGAGGGCGGCGTGCGAGGCGCTCGCGGCGGAAGTGCCGTGAGCGAGCGCGATGAGTGCGGCGGCAAGCCAAAGACGGCGAGAAACTGCGGAAATCATGGCTACCCTTGCGTCTTGGATGGTTCGAAGGTTCGGGGGCGGTGCGGGTGCGATACACACACACGCCGGGAACGTGCGGAACGCTTCCGGCATCCAGGAAGGTTAGTCATGGCCAGCAGCGGTGCGTTCAAGCTTGCGATCATCGGAGCCGGGGGGATTTCCAATGCTCACGCAGGGGGCGTGAAGGCCAACAGTCAGCATCTGGCGCTCACCGCGGTGATCGACCCGATCCCCGGGAGCCGGGCGAAGCTGGCCACGGACCACGGGGCGGAGCAGTTTGACTCGGTGGACGCCTTTCTCTCGGCCCGGTCGGCCGGGAAGGCCGCGGCCGACGGCGTGGTCGTGTGCACCCCGCCGAGCGCGCGGGTGCAGATCATCGAGAAGTGCCTGAAGGCGGGCCTGCACGTGCTGGCCGAGAAGCCCATCGCGCACACGCTGGCGGACGCTCGCAAGCTCGCCGAGATCGCGCAGCAGTACCCGAAGCTGGTGACCGCGCTTGCCTATTGCCACCGGTTCACGCCGGGCGTGGTGGAGATGAAGAAGCTCACGGCGAGCGGAAAGATCGGGAAGCTCACACGCTTCGAGAACTGCTTTGCGACGTACTTCCCCGCGCTGCGCGAGAAGTGGATGAGCGATCCGGCGATCTCCGGCGGCGGGTCGTTCATCGACACCGGGTGCCACTCGCTGGACCTGTTCCTGTTCCTCGTCGGCACGCCCAAGATGCAGGCGTGCGTGAAGGAGCACGCGTGGGAGGGCCGCGGCGAGTCGAGCGCGACGGCGATCGTGAAGTCCGCGGCCCAGGGCTCGATCTATCCCGGTGTGGGCGGGGTCATCCTGTCCGGTTGGATGGAACCGGATCGCTTCACGGTCGCGCTCGTCGGGACCGAGGGCACGCTCAGCTATGACTACCTCAAGCCGACGGAACTGGTCTTCCAGTCCTCACGCGGCGGGGCTCCGGAAGTCCTGACCGTCGAGACGCACGAGGTGCGGTTTGCCAAGCAGCTTCTGGCCTTTGCCGAAGCCGCGAAGTCCGGGCAGCGCGGGGTGCTGGCGAGCTTCCCCGAGGGCGTGCTGACGGCCGAGGCGGTGGACGCGGCGGGTCGGGGGTAAAACCAGTAGGACGGAGGGGTGGAGAGACGGCGGGCGGGCCTGCCTGCGTGGCTTGAAGGTTGGAAGGCAAACCACCGACCGCTCCGAGCTGTACCGATCGGAGACA
>DHLW01000015.1:59179-67253 GCA_002405485.1 Phycisphaerales bacterium UBA4658 | reverse complement strand
CCCCCCCTTCACCCCCTTCACCCCCGCCATATCTCCGCCAACCAAAGCCCCCCACACGCCACGATGACCGACACACCCCCGAAACCCGTCCGTCTGCTCTCGCTCGACGCCTTCCGCGGGCTGGTGAACGTCGTGATGTTCCTCGTCAATGTCGGGGGAACCGATCCGGCCTTTTCGCTGGGCACGTGGGCCCCGGAGCACGCCCGCTCGTGGATGCCGCACATGGGCTGGAACACCGCCCGCATGGGCAACGGGCTCGCGGACTACGTCTTCCCGTGGTTCCTGTTCATCGTCGGCGTCGCCATCCCCTTCTCCATGGCCTCGGGTCGAGGCAGGAGCCAGCCGGCGTGGATGCGCATCGCTCAGGCCTTCAAGCGCGGCGTCATCATCTACCTGCTCGGTTCGCTCATGTGGGCCGCGACCATCGCCTACATGCCCAGAGACCCGTCCGCCCGTTGGAGTGGGCCGATCACCTCGTCCATCTTTCTGCACTGGGACATCCTCCCGCTCATCGGCTTTGGCTACTTCTTCGCCGTGGTCCTCCAGCACACGCCACGCTGGGTGCGACTGGCCTTCGTCGTGTGCATTCTGGGGTTCAAGCTCTGCACCCTCAAGCTCTTCACACCGGCCGACGCGGCCTCGTGGACCGACGCGCTCGCCGCGAGGACCTCCCTCCATCACACGCTTGGCGCAAAGCTCGGGCTCTCCGGTGCGCTTGGCAACTGGCTCACCACGCTCATCAACCAGGGGCTCGCCTTTGCCGCGTTCGTCGTCCTCGGCGCGCTTGCGGGCGAACTCCTGCGCGACGAGCGACGAACTCCGGATCGACGCGCGGGCCTATTGGCGGGCATCGGGACCCTGCTCACGCTCGTCGCCATCCTCTGGTGGCTCCTTGGCGACTTCCCATTCAGCAAGGATTATGTCACCTCCACCTACATCCTCGTCTGCGCCGGAACCGCCGCCCTGCTCCTGGCCGGCTGCTACTGGCTGGTGGACATCAAAAAGTGGTCCTCACTCACCCCGCTGCGGATCTACGGCGTCAACGCCCTCGCCGCGTACGTGCTCGCCGAGTTCCTCTGGAAGACGGTCTTCATGCAGTGGCAGGTCGCGCTCCCGCCGGGCTTCCAGTCCGCCGTCGCCTCGGCCAGGCCGCAATCCGCCGTCGCCATCACCGCCATCAAGGCCTGGCTGCAGCATCTGACCACGCCCGCGCTCGGGTCGTATCTGCTGGTCGGGAGCTACATCCTGTTCTACTGGCTCATCATGCTCGCGCTCTATCGTCGCCAGTGGTTCATCAAGGTCTGACCCCCGGAAGCGCACCGTGCCGCACAGTCTGAGCTCCGCCCTCGAATCCATGCCCCCCCTGCTGCTCCCGACGCCGATGCACATGGCGTTCACCAGCGAGCGTGTCGCGCTCCCCGCCGACACCCGTGCGGATCGGCTGCCGTTCCGCATCGAGCCACAGGCGCACTCGCCATCCCCCGAGGCCTACACCCTGCGCATCGGCCGGCATCCGGAGTCGATCGAGGCCACGGGCGCAACGCCCGCCGCCGAGCGGCACGCCCGGAGCACCTTCGCACAGCTCCTCCGCCAGTTCGGCCGCGATCTGCCGGTGGGCGAAGTCCGCGACGCCCCGTCCTTCGCCGTTCGCGGGCTCATGCTCGACATCTCGCGCGACAAGGTCCCGACCATCGCCCAGCTCACCGACCTCATCGTGCTCATGGCGGAGCTCAAGCTCAACCACCTGCAGCTCTACACCGAGCACACCTTCGCCTACGACGGCCACGAAGACGCATGGAAGGACTCCTCTCCCATCACTCCCTCAGAGGCCCGCTGGCTCAGCGCGGTGTGCGCAGGCTTCGGGATCGAGCTCTGTCCGAACCAGAACTGCTTCGGCCATCTGGCCCACTGGCTCCGAATGCCGCGGTACGAGCATCTTTCGGAGATCCAGGGTGACGGAGCATGGAAGTTCCTGCACTGGGAGCGCCGCGGGCCGTTCTCGCTCTGCCCCACCGAGCCGCGCTCGCTCGAGTTCGTCTCCGACCTGCTGCACCAGCTCACCCCGAACTTCCCCCACTCGCGTTCGGTGAACATCGGCTGCGACGAGACCTTCGACGTGGGCTTCGGCAGGTCGCTCCCGATCGTGCAGCGGCGGGCGGATGACCTGGCCGCCCGAGGCATGCCCAACGATCAAGCCCTGTCCGCCGCTCGAGCCGAGCTGTACACCGACTTCGTCCGCTCCATCTCTCGAGTCTGCGACGATCTGGACCGCCGACCCATGATGTGGGCCGACATCGCGCTCTCTCATCCCGAGCAGCTCGCCCGCCTCCCGAAGAACATGCTCGGGCTCGCGTGGTGGTATGAGCCCACCGACAAGTTCGAGCACTGGGTCAACCTGCTTCACCAGGCCGGTCTGGAAGCATGGGTCTGCCCGGGCACGAGCAGTTGGCGCAGCATCACAGGACGCGCCACCGAGCGTCGCGGCAACCTCGCCGACGCCGCCGAACAGGGCCTCCGCGCGGGCGCCACCGGGTACCTCGCGTGCGACTGGGGCGACCTCGGGCACCGCCAGCAGTGGCCGATCTCGCTCATGGGCATCGCCCATGCCGCCCACGCCGCCTGGAACGCGCCTGCCGCCCGCGACTTCGACGCCCGGGCCGCGTCGCTGCACGCGCTGGCCGACCCTGCGGGCACGCTCGGGCCGTGGCTGGAACGCCTCGGCGACGCCGACCTGCCCATCCGCCAGGCCGTCAAGCTCACCAACGCCACCGCCCTGTTCAACGATCTGCACCCGCCCGTGCCCGCCGCCCTGAAGCCCGGCGAGCGTGCCATCAAGGCCGAACTGCCCATGTGGCGTGCCGTGCGCGAACGCCTCGGCGAGCTGCAATCCCACGTGCCGACATCCACCGACGCTCGCATCAACGCCGAGTGCGCCCACACGCTCAATGAGGCCATCTTCGCCTGCGACCACGCGATCGCCATGCGCTCTGCGCATCCCTCCGCGGACGTCCGTGCCGATCTCTCTTGTCGCTGCGAGGCCATCCGCACCGAGCACGAGCGGCTCTGGCTGCTCCGCAACCGTCCGGGCGGACTCGCCCATGCGTCAAGCTTCTACGCCACGCTTCTCCAGGCGCTCGGGCAACCCTGACACACTCAGCGGCCCGCACGCTCCAGCGACAGCCGCATCTCGTCCAGCACGCCCCGCGCCAATCCCGCGTCCGCGGCTCTGTCCAGCAGCTTCTTCGCGACGCCGATGCGGCCCTCGCTCTGCGCCAGGACGCTCGCCGCGAGATACCCGCTGGCCGTCTTGGTCCGGTTCGCGTAGTCCATGAGCTTCGTGAACCGCGCCCGATGCGACATCTCGCCGCCAAACAGCGACTCGGCCTCGATCGGCGTCCGCGCCAGCATCGGCTGATCCAGATACGCCTGCATGAGCACCGCCACCGCCTGGTCCGTCTTGCGCTGCTCCAAGAGCGCGATTCCCAGCAGCCGCTTCGCCCCGGCGTCATCCGGTTCGCTGGCCAGATGTCCCTCCAGACGCTCCGCCGCACGAGCCGCGTCGCCCGTCGCAAGCGACCACTCGGCAAGCTCCAGCAGACTCGGGGGCTGCTCCGCCTGCTGCGGGGCCTGGCCGGCCGGTGCCAGAAGCCGCGGATCCGGCGTGTACACCCGCTCCGGACCCACCGTCTGGTACGACGTCGTCCAGTACCCGGGCCAATACCACCCCCCATATCCCCAGGACCAACTGCCGGGGTAGTACCAGCTCGGCCAATGCCGCCGACCCGCGGCATACCCCACCCGGATCCCCGCCCGGAAGTCATCCGTGATCACGCCCCCGCTGATGGACAAGCCCCCATGCCCCCCATGCCCCACATGCACGCCGCTCGCCCCATGCCCAAAGTCCCCATGCGGCGGCCGCACCAGCGAACTCTGCGTGGTGTCCCCGACCGGGCGAATCACCGGCCTTGGAACAAATGCATCCCCTGTTCTGGGAGGTGGTGACTTCAATCTGGTCCGCCAGGATCCGTCGCCGCCAAAGGATCGGATGCTCGGCATCGCAGCCGGAACACCCTGAATTGGTGAACTTGGGGCGGGTCGAAACGAAGAGGGTGGCACCAGTGCCGGAGGCGGCGGCGTGACCACCGGGGGCGCTGGATGGTTGGAACTGGGCGGGTGACCCGCAGCGGATGACACGCCCAAGGCCATCCCGAGCACAAGCCCCAGGGCAGTCTGCGGACCAAGACGACGCAAATCCTGGGTGTTCATATGCAACCTCCGCGATACTGCGGGGCCGTCCCCGCACAGTCATTGTACGTTCCGTTCACTCCATCGGCTCCTGCCGAAGATCCCCTCGGCCGCCGGGGTGCCCTTGCCCCGCACATGTTCGCAAGGCGTCGATACACTCGGATCATGGTCGTTCTTGTTCCCGATGAATGCCGCGTTCTGGGCGTCCTGATCGAGAAAGCCCAGACCACACCCCAGCAGTATCCGCTCACACTGAACGCTTTGGTGAGCGGATGCAACCAGAAGAACAATCGGAGCCCGGTGGTGGAGTGGGATGAGGAGCGCGTCTACGACGCGGTGGAGACGCTTCGGGCCAAGCGGCTGATCAACGAGGTGAATCTCAGCGGCAGCCGAGTCCCCAAGTTCAAGCACAACGCCCGGGAAGTGCTCGGGATCGACACGGGCCAGATGGTGGTGCTGGCTGAACTGCTGCTTCGCGGGCCGCAGACGCAGGGGGAGCTGCGGACCAACGCCTCCCGGATGCACCCAATTGAGTCACTGGAGGCGGTGCAGAGCATCCTGCACACGCTCATGGCGCCGCAGCGTGCCGAGCCGATGGTGCGAGAGCTTCCGCCCCCGCCGGGCTCCCGTGCCAAGCTCTATGTCCAGCTCATCTGCCCGAATCTGCACCCCATGCCGGCGGCCGGGCCCGGTGATGCACATCCATCCGTAATCGCCGCGACCACGACGGGTGAGCGACCGGGGTCATCTGACGCCGTTTGGGAGCAGCGAGTCGAACGGCTGGAACGTGAGGTCGCCGAGCTTCGCCGAGCAGTGGCGGCGATCGCCGCCTCGACGGGCGTGGCCGATCCGCTTGGCTCCGCGTGACCTTTGCGGGGCGATGTGCCCCACGGAGTTGCGGTACGCTTGCACCCATGCTGACGCGACTGGCACGAGCTTCCCTCCTTGTGTGTTCCCTGCTGATGGCCGGGTGCGGGCTCTTCCGCGCTGATGCCGGCGGCGTGCTCACAGCGTCCAGCACCGACCAGACGCGAGCCCTTGCGCCGACATTCAGCACGGCGGTGTACTCCTACACCGACGAGAACACCGCGGAGGTGTTCCTCTCGGACATCCCGCAGGAGCGGCTGGATGACCCGCGCGACACCCTCGCGGGCGCCGAGGGCGTGCTGCTGCACCTGCATGTCTTCCTCGATCCTTCGCCGGGCGACACCCCGATCGATGCGACCGCGTGCAACGCGACCGTCCGTTCGCTCGTCCTGACCGGCAAGGCCCTGGAGTCCGCGCCGCCCGTGCCAGCCATGGGGCTCTATGCCGGCGGCGGATTCGTGCTGCTCCGCGGCTCGATCGGGGATGGCTCGCTCTCCGGCTCGGTCACGGGCGGGTCGTACCGGATGACGCGCTCGACGCCGGCCTTCGCCGATCGGCTTGGCTCGGGGTCGATCACCGGACGCTTCAGCGCGACGCTCGATCCTGATCGCGCCCGGATGCTCTCGGCACGATTCGAATCGCTCGTGCGTCGCATGCCCGCCCCGCCGATCGAGCCGGAACCCGGCTTGAAGCCGATGCCGATCAAGGTGAAGCCCGGCACGTAAGCGTGCTCGACCGCGACTAGCGAGCCGCGGCTTATCCGGAACGGCTCCACCAGGCCTCGATGACACGCTCCGCAGCGCCCCGATAGAGCGTTCGAAGCTCGCCAGCGTCCAGGGCCAGACCGCGCAGCGCCGGGGCGCTCATGGCGCTGTAACGGACAGGGTCGAGCATCATCAGGTCCGGGTCGGCGATCGGAGAGACCATCTCCACGCCCGTTTCGAACATCGCCCGCAGAGCCCAGTACCGGCTGGCGTACAGATCGAACGCGCTCTCCGGGCTGTCGGCCAGGTCGGCCATGGGCGACTGGGTGGTCTTCTGCGGCTGCAGATGATCCTCCTGCACCACGATGTCGGAGCCGAAGATCAGCCGGCCGCTCCATCTGCGGATGAAGGCCCGCGTGGCGTCGGCGTCGTGGGCACCGAGCGCTCGGACGATCCATTTGGTTGCGCTGGTGTCCAGATGCAGATTCGGATGCCGCGACAGAAGCCCGTCCAGGAACGCGAGATCCTCCGGCCACCCGCCCATGTGGGCGGCGATCCACGGGTTGGTGAACCGGTCGAGCATGCGTTCCAGCCCGGCGTACTGATCGCGCTTGGTCCCGAAGCGACGAGCGTCGGCGTACTTGGTCGCGAACCAGGTGTCCGGGTCGGCGATGTGGATCATGTACATCATGCCCAGCCGCTGCCCCACCTCGCAGGCCCGCACGCGCCAGGGGGCGTCGACCTCGGCCAGATCGGTTGCACCAAACGGCTTGTCGGCGATCTCCGGGATGATCTCGCGCAGGCGCGGGCTGGCCCAGAGCTTGAGCATGCGGGCGTCGTACCGGGAGCGAAACTCCTCGATCACGCGGATGTACCCGTCACGGAAGGCCTGGTAGCGGCTTGGCGAGAAGAACGAGGGAAACGCGATGAACCGCACGCTGTTTCCCATTGCCTGCCGCACCGGCTCGCAGTTGTGAAGCTGCGTCATGGTGTAGGTCCGCTCGATCCCGAAGAGCGCTCGGACCTGGTCGTACACGCCGCAGGTCGCCACACCGTTGAGATGGGCGTGCGCATCGATGATCGGGCAGACCGGAGGCCCCAGCGCGGCGGCGGCGCGCCGATAATCCCAGGCGTACCGATTGCTCGCCCGTTGCACGCCCGTGCCGCTGAGTCCATCCAGATGCATGTCGGAGAGACTATAGACGCTCATCGATCCAGCCCCACGGCAACCAGGACAGACGGGCCGGCGCCAGCGGGCGGTCCTCTGTCGCAGGCGACTGGGTCGGTCATCGGCAGGCGCCCTCGCGTGGCGCTCGCGCACGACTGGCTGGTCGGATATCGCGGTGGTGAGGCGGTGCTCGATGCGATCGTGCGGGCGCTCGAGCCCTGGTGCGACCTCGCCGGGCTGCTGGTGATGTTCGACGACGGTCGCCCGCTCACGCCCGCGATCGATCGACTGAAGAAGCGGGCGTCGTTCCTGAACGCCGTCCCCGGCGGTCGATCTCTGCGGCGCTGGCTGCTCCCGGCATATCCACAGGCCGTGGCCTCGCTCTCGGCGGAGCTGGCAGCGTGGCATGATCGCGAGCCGATCGATCTGCTTGTGTCGACATCCTCCGCGGCGATCAAGGGCCTGCGTCCGCCGAGGGGCGTCGCACACCTGTGCTACTGCCACTCTCCGGCGCGGTACCTCTGGTCGCAGGGCGAGGAGTATGCGCGTGGTCGGGCCGGAGCCCTGCGGGCGCTTGGGCTTGGCTGCTTCGGCCCCTGGCTGCGTTCGTGGGACCGCAGGTCGGCGGCCAATGTCACGCACTTTCTGGCCAACTCCACGCACACGCAGAACCTGATCGACCGGGCCTATGGGCGACCTTCGCGCGTGGTGTTTCCGCCGGTGCGCACGGACTTCTTCACGCCTCCGACCTCGCCGACGGTGCGCCGCGGCTGGCTCTTCGTCGGTGCGCTGGAGCCGTACAAGAGGGTCGACCTGGCCATCGCCGCGGCTCGCCTCTCGGGCGCGGACCTGGTGATTGTCGGGGACGGCTCGCTGCGGGATGACGTCCGCCGGGAGTGCGCTCGGTCGGACCGAACCGGACCGAGTATTCGAGCGACCGGTCGAATCTCCGACGACGAGCTTCGCGAGTTGTACCGCACGCGCGAGGTGCTGATCTTTCCGCAGGTCGAGGACTTCGGCATCGTCGCTGGCGAGGCCATGGCGTGCGGGCTTCCGATCGCCGCTCGAAGGGCCGGCGGCGCGCTCGATC
>DHLW01000015.1:58799-58981 GCA_002405485.1 Phycisphaerales bacterium UBA4658 | reverse complement strand
CGCACGGGCCGCACAGCGGGCGGCGGCCATCGCGCGGGCGGATCTCTGCCGAGCGTCGGCGGAGCGCTTCGGGCCCGAAGAGTTCCATCGCGGCATCGTGGAGTGCGTGCGCACCCTCTTTGAGGGCAGGACGCCGTCATGATCAGGTTGGACGTCAGCGGGCGTATGGACCCGGCGTCGCA
>DHLW01000015.1:50429-58527 GCA_002405485.1 Phycisphaerales bacterium UBA4658 | reverse complement strand
AGCGCGGCGCGTGCGGGCATCGGATCCGAGAGCTGTGCCCGGAGCACCAGCCCGATGTAGATCTCGTGGTCCCCCTCCATGTCCATGTGCCGAATCACTTCGCAATCGATCGCCATGAGCGAGCGACGGAGCACAGGGGCCCCGGTCACGAGCGTGGTGGTCTCCAGCGTATCAAACGGGTCGGCATGGGCCGGCGCCGTGAGGCCGCCGTCGTCCTCGGCGAACTTCCGCATGAGCAGACGATTGCTCCGGTCGATGACGCACAGGGCGAAGGCGCGGCTGTCGCGGATGAGTGTGGCGAGTCGCTGCCCGCTGGGGACGGCGACGCAGACACACACGGGCGTGGTCGAGCAGCGCATCACTTTCGAGACGATGATCCCGGATCGACGGTTCTCGAACGCCGAGGTCATGACGCAGGTTGAGGTGGGGAACATGCCCACGGCCCGCTCGATGTCCGGGAGCGCATCGGGAGGGATCTGCCGAACGCGATCGCGATCTCGATCACGTTCTGCACGATTCAGGCGGCGCGAGCGACGTCCGCCGAGTTCGTCCAAACCGGCATCCCGTCCAAGATCACGGGCGGTGCCCCAAGAGCTCATTGCACCTCCTCGACACTCCAAGTCTAACACCTAAATCCGGGGATTGCCGGAGGTTGCGCGATTCTCATCAGGGCTTTGCGCGGCAGCGGAGTTGTCCACCGACCATGCACCGGCTTGAAAAATTTGGTGCATAACCCCAAAACGTGTTGAAGTGTGTCGCAAAGTGGGGCATAATCCCATACACCGCTGCGAGACGTTTCCCGTGCCCTTTACCGGCTACTCCGAGCACACCATCGACGGGAAGCAGCGGTTGGCGATCCCGGCCAAGTACCGCAACTTGTGGTCTGCCGAGCGGGATGGTCAGGCCTGGGTGTGCATTCCCTGGCCCACTGGGCACCTTCGGCTCTACACCGAGAACTACTTCAATCTGGTTGGGGAGTCTGGAACGCTGACTCTGACCCCCGATCGGGACACGGCGGAACTGGAAGCACGGTTGTTCTCGCTTGCGGAACGGCTGGAGATGGACTCGGCGGGTCGGATCACGGTCCCCAAGCACCATCAGGAGCTTGCAGGGCTCAAGACGGAGGTCGCGGTGATCGGCGCTCGCAATCGGCTGGAGGTGCATGACCTCACGCGGTGGAAGGCGGGCATGCCGCAGGGCTTCCAGGCGATGCAGGAGCTGGTGGAGCGCGTGCAGCAGCGATCGCCGGGTCGGCCGGGGCTGGGTTGAGCGGTCGGTGGGTGGGCAGGGGTGGCGTGCGGTGCCCGGGCGTCCTGGAAACAGGTCGCAGAGCGGGATTGACAACCCGATCCTGGTCCTTGACGGGACCATGTGTTGTGCTGAGAGGCGTGCAGGCGGCCGCGTGCGAACGGATTCGCGGCCCTGGACGTTCCCTTCGGCGGCGTTTTTCAGGCCCCCTCGCGTGCACGGATGCACGCGGGACACGGACGCACGGTTAAGGACGACCGAAGCGTGGCCTGAGTGAGAGTGAACGCCGCCACAAGGGGCCAATCACGCTCCGCGTGTGCGACTTCTCAGCGAGTGACGCTCGGCCGACCCGCCACCGGCCGAGCGTTTTTCTTTCTTTGTGTGCCAAGCCCATGTGCAACGCGAGAGCGTGCCCCGGCTCGGGGCAGGTGGGCAAGAGGCGAGAATAGCGTGACGAGGCAGCGTTACTTGCCTTCGAGTGCGGCGACGACTGCACGGCCCTTTTCGTCATCGCGCTTGGCGGCCCAGTCCTTGGCGGTCCACTGGTTGGCGCGGTCTTTTCGGGTTGGGTCGGCGCCGAGGGCCATGAGGGCCTTGACGAGATCGAGGTTGCCGGTCTCGGCGGCCTTCATGAGGGGCGTTACGCCGTCGTTGTCGGCGGCGTCGACGGGGGCGCCGGCCTTGGCGAGGGCCTGAACGACTTCGAGCGGGGCCTCGTTGGCGGCGGCGATGCCGATGGCGGTGTCCCCGCCGAGATCGGTGGCACCCGCGACCGCGCCGGCTTCAAGGAGCATGGTGACTTTCTCGATCGAGCCGGTGCGGGCGGCGTGCATGAGAGCAGTCTGGCGCCACTTGTTGCTGGCCTGCACGTCGGCGCCGGCGTCGAGGAGGAGCTTGAGGGAGCCGGCGTCGCCTCGAGCGGCGGCCCACATGAGGGCGTTCCACCCATCGGTTGCACGGGCGTCGGTGCGTGCGCCGGCGTCGAGCAGAGCCTTGACCTTGAGAGGATCGCCCCACCCGGCGGCGAACATGAGGGGCGTCTTACCGTCGTCGGTGCGGACCTCGGTGCGGGCCTTGGCATCGATGAGGGCCTTGAGGGTGTCGAGCTTGCCGAACTGGGCGGCGATGTTCAGCGGCTGCAGGCCGTGGACCGCTGGATTGTCGGAGATGATGGCGGCGTTGACATCGGCGCCGGCGGCGACGGCGGCCTTGATGGCGGCGACGTCGTTGCGTTCAACGGCCGGGCCGAGTCCGTCGCCACCGGAGGAGCCGGAGGTGCCCTGCGCCGATGCGGGAGAGGCCCCCGGGCCGGCGCCGGTGAGGGCCTGGACGCCGTAGACGATGATGCCGCCGAGGATGAGCAGGGCGATCACGCCGACGATGCTGCTGGCAGGGCTTTTCGTGGACATGTGAGGTCTCTTGGGAAGGGAGTCGGTCGGTGGGCGAAGCAACGGTGGACGGGATCGGGCTCAGTCATCCTCGTGGGGCTTGTATGCGGCGACGACTTCGGCCTGGATGTGGTGCGGAGCCTGCTCGTCGTGGCTGTACTCCATGACGAAGGTGCCGGCGCCGCCGGTCATGCTCTTGAGCTGGTTGGAGTAGTTCTGCAGTTCGCTGACTGGTGCGAGAGCGCGGATGACGCAGATGTCGTTGCCGAGCATCTCGCTGTTTTGCAGCCGGCCGCGCTTGCTGGAGAGATCGCCGGAGATGTCGCCGTAGTACTTGGAGGGGATGGTGATCTCGAGTGAGACAAAGGGTTCGAGGAGGACGGGCCGGGCGTTCTTGACGCCGTCGATGAAGGCCTTCTTGCCGGCGGTGGCGAAGGCGATTTCCTTGCTGTCGACGTCGTGGTACTTGCCGTCGTAGACGCGGACGGCGATGTTCCGCATGGGGTAGCCTGCGATGGCGCCATCGGTGAGGGCCTGGCGGACGCCCTTTTCGATGGCGGGCATGAACTGCCTGGGGATCGAACCGCCGACGGTCTCGTTCAGGAACTCGAAGCCCTCGGGATGGTCGGAGGGGAGGGGTTCGACGGTGAGGAAGACCTCGCCGAACTGCCCCGCGCCGCCGGTCTGCTTCTTGTGACGATGGTGCCCGTTGGCCTTGACGGTGATGGTCTCCTTGTATGCGACCTTGGGCGTGCTGGTGAGGACCTCGATGCCGGCGGACTTGAGTTTCTCCAGCACGACGCGGAGGTGGAGCTCGCCCATGCCGCGGATGACGGTCTGCTTGGTGGCGGCGATGCGCTCGCAGAGGAAGCTGGAGTCCTCGGCGGTGAGCTTGTGGATGGCGGCGGAGAACTTGGTCTCGTCGGCGTGGTTCTTGAGCTCGACGGCCAGGCCGTACATCGGCTTGGGCATCGGGAGCGGGCGGATGCGGACGTTGTCGGCGTCGTGGCTCTCGTGGACGACGCTGTTGAGCTTGATCTCATCGATCTTGGCGACGGCGCCGATCTGTCCGGGGCCGAGCTCCATGACTTCGACGTGGTCCTTGCCCTGGAGGCGGAACATGTGCCCGATGCGAATGGCTTTCTTCTGATCGTCGAGGAGCAGGTCCTGCTTCTGCTTGATGACGCCCTGATGGACGCGGAAGATGCCGAGCTTGCCGACGAAGGGATCCTGCGAGACCTTGAAGACGTGGGCGATGAGCGGGCGCATGGGATCGGGCGAGGGGTTGTACTCGCGCTCGTTGGCGCCGGTGTCGTCGCGCTTGAGGAACTCGGCGGGATTTACCTCCGTGGGCGATGGGCAGAGCGACGCGAAGACGTGCATGAGATCGTCCACGCCCGCGCCGGTCTTGGCCGAGACGAAGCAGATCGGGACGAGGTGGGCCTGCTCCAGGGCCCGCTCGAAGGCGGCGTGGAGCTTGGCGGGATCGAATCCGCCGGCCTCGCCCTTCTCGAGGTACTGCATGGTCAGGTCCTCGTCGACCTCGATGACCTGCTCGACGATGCGCTTGTGGGCGTCGTGGACGCTGGAGAACTCGGTGGCGTCGCCCTTGGCGTCGGTCCCGTCGTGCTCGAAGACGTTGATCACGTCCTTGCGCCCGGGAGTCGGGAGATTGATCGGCAGGCAGATGTTCCCGAACGTGTCGCGGATCTGCTCGGTGAGCATCTCGAGGTCGGCCTCGGCGGCCTCGATCTTGTTGATGATGATCATGCGGGGCAGGTTGCGGTCGGCGGCGACCTGCATCATGCGTCGCGTGACCGTCTCGATGCCGCGGACCGCGTCCACCACCACCGCCACCGTTTCCACCGCCGGGAGGCAGGCGATCGAGTGCCCCAGAAAATCCATGAGCCCAGGCGTGTCGATCAGGTTGACCTCGTGCCCCTCGTATCCGAAGTGCAGCACGCTCGGCTGCAGGGAGTGCTTGTGGTGCTTCTCGGCGTCGGTCCAGTCGCTGACGGTGTTGCCCTCCTCGATCGACCCCATCCGCTTGGTGACGCCGGCGGCAAACAGCAGACGTTCGGCCAGCGTCGTCTTTCCCGAACCGGCGTGCCCGACGAGGCAGATGTTGCGGATGTCCGAGGGGTTGGTGGCCGCCATAGGGTTTTCTCCAGCCGCCGCGGCATCGTGCGCCGGGGGCAAACAGGGTGCGCATCGCGCTCCATCGGCAGCAGGGCCGAATCGAGCGGCGTGACGGCGTCGGCGCGGGCCCGAGCCGGCTGCGACCTCACAGACGCGCAGCCACAGCAGTTTACAGCTTTGGCCCCGGTTGCGAAAGCCCGAGCGTGCGTCCGGAACGATGCTTCGCGGCGAGTGCAAACACACCCCTGACCGGGGAGTTCCACAGTTCGAGCAAAACCGGAGCTGGCGTCAGCCGAGGAGATCGAGCCGGATGCTCTGCGTTCGAACCTGGTACATCGCGAGCAACCGAGGTGCATCACCGGGGAGGACCGGGCGAGCGGGAGCTGGCGAGAGGGTCGACGGAGCGGGTGGCAGAACGTCTTGGGCGATTTGGACCGCCATCCGGGCGCGACCACCCGCGCCGTCAGGCGACGAAGGCTCGAAGGTGTCCCGAGGCACCGCGGTCGTGGCGGACGGATGCCCCCGCAGATGCTCGGCAAACCGGATCGGATGGGCGAGCTCTCGGACAGCCGCTTCGCGGAGGTTGTCGGCCCGGAGCGTGTCGCCGAAGGTGGGATGCACGGACGGACTCGCGGCGCACGCGTGGGGCGAGCGTTCTGCGAAGTGCGAAGCGGAGAGCGCGAGGGCTGGGAGCACCGAGGGGGTGTGGAACGAACCCCATGCCGAGCGGGCACGCCGAGCGGGTGACCGATAACATCGGCCTCTGCGAAACGCCCCAGCCCTTCGCGCCTGGTGGACCGAAGGGTGTCGCGCACGCGAGCGTGCGGCGTGTTGCTCTTTGGCAACACGGGGCGTCCCGGGAACGCAACGATGCTGCGGACACGCGACCTGGATTACACGCTCCCCGACGACTTAATCGCCACGAGCCCGGCCGAACCCCGAGACTCGGCGCGGATGCTTGTGGTGTGGCGTTCGGACGAGCGGCGAATGGAACATCGGCGGGTGAGTGATCTGCCGGAGGTGCTCCGACCGCCGGATCAGCGTGCGGAGATGCCGCCGGACGTGATGGTGGTCAACGCAACGCGGGTGTTGCCGGCGCGCTTCCTGGGGGTGCGGGCCGATTCCGGCGGGCACGTTGAGGGGCTGTATGTCGAGCCGGCGTCGGCGTCACATCCCGCCGCGGGGCGCGGCCCGCTCTGGATCGTGCTGCTGAAGATGCGCCGGCTCAAGCCGGGGGTCGTTGTGACGCTGCTGGATCGGCACGAGCGGGACTCGGGCGTTCGGCTGCGGCTCATCGAGCCGTCGGGAGGCGGGAGCGGCGGCGGGTGGATCGTGCTCGTGGAGTCCGACACGCTCGCGCTCACGCCCGGGCTGGTGGCGGCGGACCTGCTGGAGTTCGTGGGCCTCACGCCGGTGCCGCCGTACATCCTCGCGGCGCGACGGAAGGCGCACGAGAGCGTGTCGGACGAGCGCGATCGATCGCGGTATCAGACGGTGTACGCGTCGGAGAAGAACGAGCGGCCGGGCCATGGATCGGTCGCGGCGCCGACGGCGGGGCTGCACTTCACGCCGGACCTGCTGCACCGGCTGCGCGATGCGGGGGTTCGACAGCACGACGTGACGCTGGACGTGGGCCTCGGGACGTTCAAGCCGGTGGAGTCGGAGTTTGTCGAGCAGCATCCGATGCACGTCGAGTGGTGCTCGGTGCCGCCAGCGACGGCGTCGGCGATCGCCGATGCCCATGCGGGCGGGCGGCCGGGCTCAGCGGCGCGCGGCCGCGTGCTGGCGATCGGCACGACGGCCGCACGAACGCTGGAGTCCTTCGCGGACGTCGACGAGATGCTGCGTGTTCGGTGCAAGGAGACGAATCTGCTCATCACGCCGGGATACGCGTTCAAGCACGTGGACGCGATGCTCACGAACTTTCACCTGCCGCAGACCACGCTGCTGGCGATGGTGGCGGCCCTGCTCATGCCGCGATCAGGGCGAGGCGATGGGCCGGTCGACGAGGCGGAGCTCCGGCATGCGGTGGAGCGGCTCAAGCAGGTGTACGCCGTGGCGGTGCGGGAGAAGTACCGCTTTTACTCGTACGGAGACGCGATGCTCATCCTGCCGTGAGCGAGGCTTGCCGAACCGAACGTGGCCATCACGGGCACCCGGCGAACCACGCGTTCAGGAACTCGAAGATGTCCGGTGCGGCGACCTGCCCGGATTCGTCAAAGTCCGCGCGACAGGGGTTCTCTCGCACGACCAGAAACACCGTTTCACCCGTGGACATGCCGCACGGGGTCGTGCCGACCAGGCGGTACTCGCCGGCATGACGCCACCGGACCGGATTGATGGTGAGCTGAGTGGTCGTCGCTCCGCTGATACCGACGTCATTGAAGACGGGCACGCCGTCCTTGGTCCATCGCCAGGTCGTGTTGTTTGCTGCGAACGACGTGGTGGAGAGCGTGGCGATACCGCCGACGTCAGCGGAGACTCCGGAAGCGCCGGATGTGAAGGCTGCCCGACCGCCGAACGGCATATCGCGGACGAAGACATTCGGCGCTGATCCGCAGGAGGCGATCGGGAGCACGGCGTAGCGATAGACAACCCCTGGGGTGCCGGTCAGGTCAATCCACGTGGTCACAGGAAGTTCAGCGATCACATCGAACGCAGAGTCTGAACCGGTCACTTTCCGCAGGAACTGATAGGACGAGGCATCAAAGACGGGCGTTCCGACGATGGTTGTGCTCGAACACCCGCTGGTCACCGTCGGCACGAGCGCCGTCGTGCCAAACGCATACGGCCGCTCAGCGAACGCCGAGCTGGACCCCACGGTCGCGCAACTGACGTTGACAGGGACACTCACGATCCAGTAGAACGACGAGGATGCGGTGATCGGCGTGGTATCGGTGTAGGTGGACGTTGTCGCACTGACCACGGCGACAGTGAGCGAGGACGCGAAGTCGGCCGTTGTTCCTCGTCGCACCTGCTGTACCAGCACGTTTGCGCCGGGTGTCCACGTGAGCCGCGTGGAACACACACCCGTGGTGGTCGTCAGCCCGGTCGCAGCCGTGGCGCACTGGGCCCGGGCCCCGGCCGCCGAGAGACCGGCGATCAGCATCACACTAGCAAGACGGGCGAACGATTGAGCGAGGAATCTGTGCATGGAACACCTTCGGGATGAACGTGCTGAGAAACAGCACTTGGTCGAACAGCGCCGGGAGTGTTCAACGTCCGCGGCACGCCCAATCCGCAGATCGCCGACTCGGCCCGTCAGATCCCGGCGGCACTTGGGGCGGCCAAGGGCAGTTCTCGGACTCCCCTTGGCGACACTG
>DHLW01000015.1:0-50263 GCA_002405485.1 Phycisphaerales bacterium UBA4658 | reverse complement strand
TCCGACCAGCCCGCCCCCATCCCCCCCCACCCCCCCCAGCACTTGCCCGCAGCTCCACCCCTGCTCGGGCCGAGCCGCACTGGGAACCACGCGGAACCCCGATCGGGTTGTCGGATCGCCGCACCGGCTAGAACGCCGGCTTCAGGATCTCAAGCTCCGGCTTGCGATCGGGCGATTCCGGCTCGGGGGGCACGGGCGGCTTGATGATGAGCACGCTGCATCGCGACTCGCGGACCACGTGCTCGGCGGTTGTACCAAAGATCATCTGCCGAAGCGTGCTCTGTCCGCGAGCACCGAGGACGATGAGGTCGGCGGAGCGTTCGGCGGCAAATCGCATCACCCCGCGGGCGTGTGAGGCATCCGCGACGGCGTGGAACGTGGCCTTGAGGGCCTTGAGCTCGTGCTCGAAGGGGCGGCAGAACGCCTCGACACTGGATGTGACGCTGGCGCGGAACTTGTCGGCGAAGTCGGGCATGTGCCGAGCGATCTCGGGCACGACGGACCCGCGCGCCCACGGCTCGCGGTAGACGTGCAGCACCATGAGCGACGCCGAGTCCTGGGCGGCGATTCGCACGGCGCTCTCGAGGGCCTCGAGCGACGTGGGTGAGAAGTCGACGCAGGCGACGACGGCGCGGAAGGGCCCGACATGCCGCGCCTGCGTGAGCAGCACGTCGCAGGTCGCGTGCCGCGCCACACCCGCGCCCACGGCGCCGACGCCGCGGGAAGCGTCGATGGTGCTGTGCGCGCCGATGCAGATCAGTTCACTCCCGGACTCCATCGCCTTGCGGACGATCTCCGCGGACGGATGGCCCACGAGGGTCTGAAACTCGACGTGCGCGAGCTCGGTCCACTTCGCCGACTCGGCCTTCCAGCGGCGGTTGGCCTCGTCGATGAGCTCGTTCATGTCGGGCACGGGAAACATGAGAACGGGCTGGGCGATGTCGTAGAGCATCGGCTCGATCGCGTGCACCGCGTGGACCCGCGCACACTGCGCCGTGTTCCACGATGCAAACCGCATGGCCTGCGCCAGCGCCGCGTCTGAGCACTCGGAGAAGTCCACCGCGGCAACGATGTCCTTGAGCGCGTTCATCGGCCACCCTCCTGCTCACCCGCCTTCCCCCACCGCGACTCGGCCGCTCGCACGACTCGGCCTCATCACCTGCACATCATAGATCGACTCAACGGACCACTCGCCTCTTCTGAACCGCGTGTTTGCATGCTGTTTGCAGGGCGTTTCCCCGGGATTCGTCATGCCTCGGGGAGTTGGGCGAGCAAAGGCGACGGAAGCACCCTGGCCGGACCCAAGGAACGGACGATCCGCGGCCCGCAGTCATGCCCGGTGACTCGAAGACACCGATGCCTGATCTCAGACACAACCTGAGGACCGACCCGCGCGTCGGCGGCGATCACACAGCTTCCGCCGAATCCCCCTCCTGTCATCCTCGCTCCGAAGACCCCGGAGACTCCCCGAGCGATTCGAACGAGTTCATCGAGCTCGGAGCAGGACACCTCGAAGAGGTCTCGCAGCGAGTCGTGCGAAGCGTTCATGAGTGCGCCCAATCGTGTCACGTCGCCGGCACGCAAGGCCTCGCACGCGGCCAGCACGCGAGCGTTCTCGTTGACAACGTGGCACGCCCTGCGGAACAGGACCTCGTCGAGAGTCCCCCGCATCGCGCTCAGACGGCGCGCATCGATGTCGCGCAGCGACGGCACGCCAAGCAGTCGGGCCGCCCTCTCGCACGCATCCCGACGTGCCGGATACTCCGAACGTGCAAGGGCGTGGCGGACACCGGAATCGGCGACGATGATCGCGCACGACTCCGGAATCGGAATGGACTCAGTCTCCAGTGACCGGCAGTCGATGCGGAGGGCGCAGCCGGCCTCCGCACAGAGCGACGCGCGTTGATCCATGATGCCGCACGGCACGCCGGCGAACTCATGCTCCGCTCGCCGGCACACATCGGCCCACTCGAGCCTCTCCCGTCGAGTGCCGGTGGCGCTCTCCACCAGCAGCGCGATGGCGCACTCAAGCGCGGCCGACGAGCTCAGCCCGCCGCCGATCGGCACGCTTCCGGCGACCACGGCACGCATCTGGACGCCGGCGATCGCGCACACTCCTCTCGCGTATCGATCCCACTGCGGGTCCGCGGAATCGCACGTGTGCACTTCGGTCGGTTCACCATCGCGGCGATCACCGACTGCAACACACGCCGAGTCGATCGCCATCGGCAGCACGAACCCGCCGGTGTAGTCCGTATGGTCGCCGATGAGATTCACGCGACCCGGCGCCATCGCCGCGTGCGCCGGCCGTGCGGCGAAGATGCGACGATACTCGTTCACGGCGCGTCGCAGATCACTGGCCCAGAACGGCTCGCTCATGGCGCCGTCGCGGGCTCGATGTCGACCGAAAGCGCCGCGTGTCCCTGGTTCTGGAAGTACTCGACCGTGATCTCGACGTCCTTCGGCTCGGCGAGGACCAGTTCGGCCTGATCGGTCGTCGGGACGTGGATGTCCCATCGCTCGATGATGGTGCGTCCGTCCGCGATCACGCGAACGCCATCATCGGATCGTGTCCGGATCATCCAGCGCCCTTTGGGCATCGGCACCCGCGTGGTTGCGATGATGCCGTATCGCGTTGTGCCGAGCCCTGCGGCCGTCAGACGGGGATCAAGGCCCAGCGCGCTCGGGCCCTTTGTCCCAAGGGCAAGGTCGATCGCCGGCAGCGTGATCTCGACCGCCGAGTCGCCATTCGCTTCCGTCCGCCAGCCCGGCAGATCCACCATCGGATCGACCGTCCATGCGAACACACGCGCGGTCCACTGGGCTCGCACGAGTACCCCGAGCACCCGCTGGGCAATGGAGTCTCCGGCGATCATGACGGCATAGGGATGAACGCCCGGAGTCGTCGACCAGACGCGGACCTCCGCGGGCACGGTCGCGGGCGCGCCCTCGGCTCGGTTGATCACACGCACCTGGACAGCGCCGGTGATCACCTCGGCCCGAACTTCCTGACCGGCGCCGAAGACCTCATAGGTCTCGCGAGTCTCGGTGCGGTCGACGCGGGCTCTGCGCACGAGCGGCGACGCGTGATCCCAGGGGAAGTACGCTCCCATGATGATGCCCTGGCGCCCATCGCCGGTGAGCGTCGCCCGGGCGCCGACGGGAGAGGCATCGCCCAGCACGACGATGGCCGGAGGGGGCTCCGGCTGATCGACCGACTCGGGAGAGAGGATCTGGCTCTGCTCGTCAGCATCGATCGGGCGTTCGACGTTGCGCGTTGCATTCTTGACAAATGTCGTGGATCGCGCGTTCCGCACGCGGAGCGCGACATCGTCCCCCTCAAAGGTGTTGTGCGCGATGACCGTGCGTGCGGACGGGATCGATCGCGTCTGCCCCTCGGCGTCTGGCTCGCTGTTGGCGACGCTCCACGGCAGGCGGGCCAGAGGCGAGGCTGTCCGCGCCCACAGATGCACCCCGACGGCGTTGTCCACGAACGTGTTGGCGACGATGCGATTATCACGACCGTGCTCGATGTTGATCCCGCCGCGTTCGTGTCCGTAGCCCGCGTCGCCGTTGCTCTGCAGGAAGTTTCCGGAGATGCAGGTCCGCGCGGAATAGCCGCCCCACACGCCGCAGATGGCGTTGCCGACGATGCGATTGCCGATGATCAGGTTGTCGAACGAGAACGTGAGTTCGATCCCGTGCGCGGCGGCGAAGGAGAAGTCGTTGCCCACGAAGACGTTGGCGTTGCACCCGGCCCCCGAGCGCCACGACGATTCGCTCTCGGGGATGACGATCGCCGAATCGACCTCGGTCTTGCCGGTGGATGATCGCAGCCGCGCTCTTTGCTGCTCCATCCAGGCCTCGCCGAGGGCATCGCGTCCGGCGAAGCCGAAGAAGCCGTCTCCGCCGCAGATCGCCGAGTTCTCGGCAAAGACGTTTCCGGAGCACTGCTCGAACGCGAGAATGCCGGCGGAATCCTGTCCGCGGTTGTAGACCCCGTGGCTGTACCCGCGGACGCAGAAATCGAAGGCGTTCCGCGAGACCACGTTGCGGCTGGATCGCCACATCGCCAGGCCCCAGCCGGAGAGAAACGAGCAGTCATTGTCGTACACCCGCGAATCCAGAACGCGATCAAGGAGGATCCCGTTCTGCGTTCGTCGCACCTTGACGCGGCGAATCGTCACGTCGCTCGAGTCCTCAACAACCAGTGCTCCTCCATAGGACCGCATCCACTCGTTGTCGTCGTTGCGGTGCGGCCAGAGCCAGTCCGAGGCGTCCTCGGCCTCTGGGGTCGATCGCAATCGCTCGGCGAAGTTGTCCGACAGGTCGGCATCCTCGACGACGAGCCCCGACGCCGTGGACGCGTGCACGGCGACCTTGAACCCGTGCACGTGTGCGTTGCGAATGGTCACGCGGCGACGATCGCGAACGCGGATCCCGACGCCCGACCGTCGTTCGGGGGCAAGTGTCTCGGCCGAACCGCGCAGCACGGAGCCGGGCGCAAACACGATGGTGATGTCGTCGGCCGCGACGTGCAGCACACCGTCGCTGTCCGCATCGGCGAGAATCGCGCCAGGCGGGATGACCACGACGCAGGACTTCGAAATGACCGTGTTGTCGCCGGAGATCACGAGCGTGGGGAGCGGCTCGTCTGCACCCGCCGAGCCGGAAACGACAGCAAGGGCTGCGAGAACCGACGCGCGAATGCCAGCAAGCCAGTTCATGGACCGCTCCCGTCGCACAAGACGCGTGCCGGTCATCCGCCGATGAGCACCGTGGGAATCCCAGGGGGCGCGATGCTGCCGCCGTGAGTCGAAAGGTCGCCCACGCGGGCGGCGGGCTTGTTCCCAATCAGGACGGTCGTCGAGCCCTTGGCGATCGAGTCGCACGGGGCGGGCCCGGCGGGGAGCGTGCAGATGCAGGCGTCGCCGACGACGGCGGCGGGCTTGTTGCCGATGAGCACGGTCGAGCACCCGGGCCCCTGGATCGGCCCGCCGACGTGCGGAACGGGCGCGCCCGGAGGAACGGGCGTCTGCATGGGGCAGGTGTGCATGTCACCGACGGTGGCGGCTGGGGGCATGAACGAGCTCCTTGAACTAGCGAACGATCTTCCAGGCACCAGCGATCTTGGAGAAATAGCACCCGATGCGGAATCTTGTCGCGTCAGAAGTGAGGATCACCGCTTCTGCGGAGGGATCGCGTTCGAGCAGCGCGATGGTCCCCTGGCCGAAGAGACGGACGGTCGATCCATCGGTGGTCAGCGGCTGGACCTTGAGATTGGGATGTGAGGCGATCCAGTCGTACTGATCGACCACGGTTTTTCGGTAGTGGTCCTGCGGCTTGCCATAGGCGCGATCTTCCTCGTCGTAGCGATACTTGACGAGATCGAAGGCGGCATCGGCGCGGCTGCCAGCGATCGCCGCTGCAAGCTCGCTTGCGATGCGCACCATGGTGGAGTGATCGGACTTCTCGATCGACTCGACCTTCTGCGCCTCGGTCCAGAGCTTCAGCGGCGGGGCAAGTTGAACCTTGAACGGAATGGACAGCCGCATGGGATAGACCTCTGGCGCGGGTTCAAGAGGCCACGCCAGTTTGGCAAGGGTGATGAGGGGCTCGGGGATGCCTTCGCCGTCGGGCCTGGCGATGAAGACCGACGCGCTCAGCAGCGCCTTGCCGGGCTTGAACTCCACGCCTTTTGGCCAGGAGCCGAAGACGTGCAGCGTGTTGTCCCCGGGCCTGATCCACTGATTGACGGGGCGGACGCTGCGAAGGCGACTGCCGGCACGATCCTGCAGGATCGGCACGTCGTTGAGCCCGATGCTCGAGATGAGCCCGACCGATTCGACATCGAGATAGTACTGGGGATTGTCGGGAATCATGGGTGTGATCGATCCGGGAGGAATGGTGTCATCGGGAGGGGAAGATCTGGACGGGATCGCAGGGCTGGTTCGGATCGGGCCAGATCTGCTGGCGATCGAAGATGGTGATCGTGCCCTCACCCGAGCCGACGTCGACATCACAGGCGCGAAGCACGAAGTTGGCGACGGCCTGAAGACCCGTCCACTCGAGCTTCGGCGAGACGGTGAGGCCGGTGCTGCCGAACTCGTACTCGGCGGTGAGCGCGATACCGGATCGGCCGCCGGCGGTGACCTCGGCCGAGACGATGGCGTCAGAACCAGCGCGTCCGCCGAGGGCGACGTAGACCGTGATCTCGCCGCTGCAGGTGATTGTCCCCGTCGTCACCGTGCGACCGCTGTGGTACTTCTTCCACCGGGGTCCGCCGGAGAGGCCGACCTGGCCACCGATCTGCAGCCGGAAGAAGATATCTGCGCCGTAGCGTGTGACGATGTTGCTCACGGCGGGCGGAATCGCGACAAAGCACGCGGCGACGGCGATCAGAGAGACGTCGACTCGGAATGAAAGCCCAATGAGCGGGTTGAGCCCGAGTGTGCCCTCGGCCTGAAAGAACGCCTGCCAATCGGTGTCTTCCTGCCAGCCCCAGGCGCCACGGAGTGTTCCGGCGGGCGGCGTGACTTCGAACCTCGGGCGCACAGGAGCGGTGGCGGCGATGGCTCCGAAGACCGTGTTCATCCGGTTTGTGATGCGTTCGACTTCCTCGCGCATCAGGTTGACACCGATCGAGGCATCCCGGGTGTCGCTCGGGAAGGCCTGTATGGTGCAGGACTGCGTGACATCGTCGCAGCCCCGGCCGTAGAGCGTGTAGGTGACGGGCTCAAAGTCGGGGCACCAGCCGATATCGGGTGCGCTGGGCGCGTCGATCGTCCAGCCCTGTGTGTGTGCTCGCCAGCCGCTGGATGGCGGCTCCGCGGCGCCGCGGACGGCGATGATCTCCTTGCGCTGCGCCTGGGCTTCGTCGACGACGCGAATCTCGGCGCTCAACCGGTCATTTCCGGAGAAGCGCCGTTGAATCTGGACATTCACGGTACCGAACCATGTCTGGGTGACCGAAGCCGTGGTGGCACCGGAACTTGGAATGATCTGAAGCGTGCGGGAGCTTGAGTCCGCCCAGCGTACATGGCCGGAGACGGTGTGCTCGCACTTCACCCGAAGCTCGGCGATGCCGCAAGGTCGATCGGATATCGCGGCGGGAGGAGGAGTTTCGACGCGAGGCGGAGCCGGGGGCGGGGGTGGTTCCGGAGCGCGAAGGATGTCCACCGTCCTGCTGGTGCGCGATCGTGGTGCTCCGCCCACACTGGTGCGTGCTCCGGAGACATCGTTGATCGCCGCCGCCGCATCGAGCGGTTCCTCGATCTCCGGCGCCTCGATGGTGAGCGGATCGCCGGCGGCCTGTGCGGAACCGCCGGAGTTGATCATGACCTGGGTGCCGTTGATGGCGACGCCGGACGACGAGAGGACGACGAAGTTCCCGCCGCACTTGAGGTGGATGCCCTGGGTGCCCTCGATGTAGACGGTTCCGGCCTTGAGGTTGAGGGCCGTGGCGCCCTGCACGGTGGTGGTGTCGGACTTCAGACTGATCGCCGTTTGGGCCTCCTGGGCGATCTCGTCGGCGTTGATGTTCAGCCGCTCGGCGACCTTGAGGGTCTGGTTCATCTGGTGATCGAGGACGACGTCCTCGACCACCGTCCGATTCAGTTTCTTGTCGGTCTTGTCGAATCGGCCGCCCTTGTTGTGGTAGTTGATGTCGTTGCAGACGGTGCGGTTGGAGTCGCCGGTGTCCTCGTTGCCGATGATCTCTTCGCGCGAGCCAAGGACGGTCTGGTACATGTTGCCGCGGACGCGGTGGTCCATCCGCTTCTGCGCGTGCAGGAAGATCTGCTCGTCGTTCTTCTTGTCCTGGAACCGGAGTTCGTTGAATCCGCCGCCGTCGGGTGAGGAGAGCGACTTGATCGTCGACATCGTCTTGCTGTCGGCGCCCTTGGGGTCGTACGGGGGTTTGGCCTCTCCGTTGTAGACGCGCCCGGTGATGAGCGGTCGATCGGGGTCGCCCTCCAGAAACTCGACGACGACCTCATGCCCCGCGCGGGGCATGAACTGGGCCCCCCACTTCTTTCCGGCCCACATCTGCGCGACGCGGATCCAGCACGAGGTGTCACCCTGGGAGGCATCACCCCAGCGATCCCAGTGGAACTTGACCCGCACGCGTGCGTGCTCGTCGGCCTGGATGTCCTCGTCGTTGGCGGAGACCACGAACGCGGTCTGCGGACCCTGGACCACCGGCTTGGGCGTCGATCTGGGCGAGCGGAACTGCGTCGCCGCATCGATCGCGGTGAACGCGCAGTTGAACTTCATCGCACCGCGCGACGTCGACAGGTAGTCGTCGTTGTCCACATCGATGCTCACCACGGTCACGAGGTACTCGCGGTTCTGGTCCTCGCGCGGGAACTCCTCGAGGGTGAACGTCCGCCCTGCGCGGAGATCCCGCGCGTTGGTCTCTCCGTCGCACCGCTCATATCCGGCGTGCAGCTCCTGCAGGCGAATGGTGCTCAGCCGCGACCCGTCGTCGGCGGTCAGGAACTCCCCCGGGAACTCGAAGACCTCCAGCGCGTCATGGGCATGGCCCTTGGGCGACTGGTACGGCGCGAACAGGTCGGTCCGCGGGGTCAGCGGGTTGTAGTCGGTCTGGGCGAACGCGCCGGGCTGCAGGGTCTTGCTCGTCCTCCACGCCGTCACGCAGTTGGCGATCATCCCGCCGCGCGACCGCCCGCGGAAGGGCATGCTCGCCAGGCCCTCTTGCGGGGCATGGGCCGATGGCGAGTCCGCCAGCTTCAGCACTTCCTTGTCCGTTGCGCTCTCGAGCCAGAAGTAGATTCCCTCCTGCTCCATCAGCCGCATGATGAAGTTCAGGGTCGTCTCGCGGTACTGAACGCAGTACTCCCATGGGTTGTACGTCGCGCTGAGTCCGGAGTCGTCGACATCGGTGTACCCGGCGTCGGAGCAGACCTCCTTGATGATCTCCGGCACGGTCTTGTTCTGGAAGATGCGACAGTCGCTGCTCCGCGACAGCAGCCACAGGTACGGCGCGATCGTGAGCTGATACCGCAGCAGGTCGCTCTCAAATCCGGTCTGCGCGAGCGAGACGATGTAGCCGTGAAAGTGCCGCTTGGCCGTGTCGTCCACCGACAGCTCGACGTACGCCGACGTGCCCAGCACTTCCTCCCCCGTCAGATCGTCGCGTTCGGAGAGAGCCTCGATGCTGATGGTGTACGGGCGGCCGAGCGCCTCGCTGAAGCGCATTCGGCGGAGCAGCAACAAGTCTGTGCCCAGGGAGGGCACGAAGAGCTTGGCTTGGCGGTTGGCTTGAGTGGCGCGGGGCATGGTCTTTGGATCCTCAGGTCGAGCGCGGTTGAGCAGGTCATCCCTGGGGTTCGCCGGCACGATCGTCGTCTTCGAACACGACGGGCCTCGCGGTCACCGTCGGGGCCGGCCGGAATGGATTGAATCTCGCCACGTCGGCGGGCAGCGCCCGCAGACGCCCCGCCAGATCGGGCACTTCCGACTCGATCTGAGCCAGCCGGGCGGGATTCGGCGCGGTCACGCGGAACGAGGCGATCTGGGCGTCGGTGAGCGAGTCGAAACCGTGGTGACTCGACCGAAGCCGCGCCGACGCGCCATCTGCGCATGAGATGTACACGTTGGTCACGACGATCGCGAAGTACTCTTCCATGTTGTCGTACGCATCGCCGGTTGAGCCAAGGTCGGCAAAGCCGTGCTGAAACCTGTATGCGTGCAGCATCTCGTGCAGAAGGATCTGGTGCGGGGCCACGCCGGCGACCGCCCCGTGCGTGCACCGCGTCGAGCCGTCCCAAGCGTGCGGGTTGAACGTGATCTGACTGTCCGAGCCGGTGCCCGGCGTGTGAATGATCCCGATCGCCTCCAGACCCTCATCCAGGATGTCCGCCGAGTACCCGCGCCGGTAGATCGGCGGCGGCGGGTCGGCAAACGCGTTGCAATACTCCGGCCGATATCCCCAGAAGGTCTCCCCGCCATCATCGTGAGGCAGAGCCGGATTGGGCACGATGATCTGGTTGAACGGCGCGTGCGCGATCGCCTGCAGGATCTCATACCCGACGCGCGCCCGCGCGATCTCATTCAGGCATCCGACCACACCGCGATGCCACGACCGCCAGAACGCGTAGTTGTCCGGCGTTCGAACGATGATGTTCCGGTATGGCGTGTACGGATGGTCCATCGAACACTCTTCCCGTGATCCCGGCTCGATCGGTCACTCAAAGCTGTACGCAAACTCCTTGTCCTCGCCGATCCCCACGTGCACACGAGTCACCGGACGATTGTCGATCATGCGCTTCAGGAACTCCTCGCTCATCCTCGGCAGGATGGTCTGCGTCAGGATCGCGTCCACCATGCGCCCGCCGAACTCCCGCTCCGTGCATCGCGCCATGATCGTCGTGAGCACCGCGTCGTCATAGCTGAACGGCACCCGGTGCGACTCACGCACCCGCTTGGCGATTCGGCCAAGCTGCAGCTTGATGATGCTCTTGAGCATCTCGTCGCTCAGCGGGTAGTACGGGATCGTCACCACGCGACCGAGCAGCGCGGCCGGAAACACCTTCAGCAGCGGCTCACGCAGCGCCTTGGCCAGCGAGTCCGTGTCCGGGAGCAGCTCCGGATCCTTGCACATGCTCATGATCAGGTCGCTGCCGGCGTTGGTCGTCAGCAGAATGATCGTGTTGCGGAAGTTGATGTCGCGCCCCTCGGAGTCCTTCATCCATCCCTTGTCGAAGACCTGGAAGAAGATCTCGTGCACGTCCGGGTGCGCCTTCTCGATCTCGTCCAGCAGCACAACCGAGTACGGCCGACGACGCACCGCCTCGGTCAGCACACCGCCTTCGCCATACCCCACGTACCCGGGCGGCGAGCCCATGAGCGTCGCCACCTTGTGCGCTTCCTGGAACTCGCTCATGTTGATCGTGATGAGCGACGTCTCCGACCCGAACAGCGTCTCGGCAAGCGTCAACGCCGTCTCGGTCTTGCCCACGCCGGACGTCCCCGCCAGCATGAACACCCCGATCGGCTTATTCGGATTGTCCAGCCCCGCTCGGCTGGTGCGGATCCGCTTGGCGATCGCGTCCAGCGCGTGCCGCTGCCCGATGATCCGCCGCTCCAGAACATCCGCCAGATGCAGCACGCTCTCGATCTCGTTCTTCACCATCCGGCCCACCGGCACGCCCGTCCAGTCGGCCACCACCGAGGCAATGGCCGATGCGTCCACGCTCGCCTGGATCAGCGGATTCTCGCCTTGCAGCGTCGAGAGCTGCTCCTGAAGGGTTTTGAGCTCGCCCAGCAGCTTGCCGCGGTCCGCATCCGAGAGCGCGCCCTGCACCGACCCGGGCGGAGCGGCGGTCGCCGCCGCGGCCTCGACCTTGCTCCCCGTTCCCTCGACCTTGTCATTCCCGGCTCTGAGCCTGGAGCGGATGTCCAGGATCTTCTCAACAAGACCCTTCTCCTCCGACCAGCGTTTCTCGAGTTCGGCGGCCCGGGCCTTCTCCTTCTCCAGAGCGCCGACCACCTCGCCCCGGCGTTTGGCATGATCCATCCCGACCGCCATCTCGCGATCGATGATCGCGATCTCGGTGTTCAGGGCCTCGATCCGACGTCGGGAGTCGTCCAGTTCCGGCGGGACAGCGTGCTGCCCGACCGCGACTCGTGCGCACGCGGTGTCGATCAGCGACACCGCCTTGTCCGGAAGCTGCCGCGCCGGGATGTACCGGTGGCTGAGCTTCACCGCCGCCTCCAGCGCCTCATCCAGGAGCTGGATCTTGTGGTGCTTCTCCAGCGACGACGCCACGCCACGCATCATCAGCAGCGCCTTGGCCTCGCTGGGCTCGTCGACCTTCACGACCTGGAATCGCCGCGTGAGCGCCGGGTCCTTCTCGAAGTACTTGCGATACTCCGCGGCGGTCGTCGCCGCCACCGTGCGCAGGGTCCCCCGCGCCAGCGCCGGCTTCAGCAGATTCGCCGCATCGTTCTGACCCGCCGCGCCGCCCGCCCCGATGAGCTGATGGGCCTCGTCGATGAACAGGATGATCGGCTTGGGCGACTTCTGCACCTCCTCGATCACCTGCCGGAGCCGCTCCTCGAACTCGCCCTTCATGCTCGCCCCGGCCTGCAGCAGGCCCAGATCGAGCGTGTGCAGCTCGACCTCCTTGAGCGGCGGGGGCACGTCGCCTGAGGCGATCCGCAGCGCAAAGCCCTCCACCACCGCCGTCTTGCCCACACCCGCCTCGCCAGTCAGGATCGGGTTGTTCTGCCGACGGCGCATGAGGATGTCGATGACCTGCCGAGTCTCCTCGTCCCGGCCCACGATCGGGTCCAGCTCGCCCTTCCGGGCCCGCTCCGTCAGGTTCACCGTGAACCGCTTGAGCGCCTCGCCCTTGCCCATCGCCGCCGGCGGTATCGCACCGCTCGCCTCACCCGGCGCAGCTCCGCCACCCACCCCGCTCTTGGCCTCCGCCGCCAGCGCGTCCTCGGGAGACCCGGACACGATCTTGTCATACTGGGCCAGCAGCTCGGCGTCGTTGACCTTCTTGAACTCCCGGCTGATCCCGGGCAGCATGCTCTGCAGCGACGGATCCTGCTGGATCCCCACCAGCACGTGCCCGGACCGGATCACCGGACAGTTCAGCCGAAGCGACGCGGTGATCCACGCCTGCGTGAACGCGTCGCCCAGACGGTTCGAGAAGCTCAGGTCCGAACCCGCGCCGCGCGGCAGCTTGTCCAGCGATTCCACGATGTCCCGGGCGAGCGCGGCGGGGTCGAGGTTGTACTTCTTGATGATCCGGTGAATGTCCGAATCCTGGAGCTGCAGCACCTGATGCAGGTAGTGCACCAGCTCGACGTACGGATTGCCCCGAAGCTTGGCGAACGTCGCCGAGGCCTCCATCGACCGGTACACGAGCTTGTCCACGCGGCTGAAGAGCGATGCGATGCTGATTCCGGACATCGGGGCGATTCTCCCTCGGATTTCAGTTCAGGGTCGTTTGAGGCGTAAGCGTCAGATCCGATCGATCCTTGGTCTCCGGCGTGGCACGCAGCCACGTCGTCCAGCCCAGCCGGCCATAGGAACCCAGCGACGTCCGCGGAACCTCCTTGGCCTTGAGCACCAGCCGAAGATCCCAGCATAACTCATCCGTCGTGTACAGCCGAACCCAGTCGCGCATTCTGGTCAGACTTCGGCACTGGGACGTCGGCAGCATCCGCTCGTACTGCTCCAGCGTGAGCGGGCCCAGCGTCACCCGGAACTTCTGCTGGCACTCCCAGATCCGCGATCCCACGATCGCCGTCGTCCCCAATGACCCGGTCATCGCCGAACGGCCCAGCCGAAGGTGGCAATCTGTCGGGATCGCAAGCCACTGCCCGACAAACTGCTCCACGTCCACGGGCACGCTGAAGTACTCGGCGATGATCGCCCTGAGCCCCTCTGCGCACCGGGTCTGGCTCGCCAGACGGCCTGCGAAAAAGCCCTTCGCCGAGTCCTGGGTGACATCACGGCCACGCTGCGAGGGCATCGCCATCCCGTACAACGACGCCACGAACAGCGCGAACCGGTCCCCCGCGGGATCGTGCTCCCGCTCCAGGTTCACCGTCTTCTGGCAACTCGCCCACGCCCGATAAAACAGCGAGATGATGCGATGGTGGAAGATGTCCAGGAACCGCGCAAAGGTCGGGTCGGCGTGGTTGCGCTCCCGGTCCCGGGCGTACTCCGTCAGATGCAGCGGCAGCGGGCCGTTGGCGCCCAGCAGCCCCAGAAAGGACACGAACAGACGCGGCGCCCGCGGCCCGGGCTTGTCCGGATCCGGCATGCGCAGATCGCTCACCGTCGAGGAGGCGAAGGACAGCGACGGCTCCTGCGAGAACCGCACGGGATCGTCGCTCACCCGCTGAGAGAACCCCACGCGCGGCGCGTCCGGGTGCGCCGCCTCTATGCGGCGCACCGCCTGAAAGAAGTCAAACGCGTACGGCTGCTCCCGCAGCGCACGCATCAGACCGTCGGTCGTCGTCCGATCCGTGTCGGCCATCGCATGATCTCGCCGCGATCCGTCGAACGAATCACGGTCTCCGTGAACGAGTTCAGGGACACATACTTCGCAAAGAACTGCTCCAGCACCGCGCCGATCGTGAAGCACCCAACACCCTCAAACGCGTCCTCCTCAAGGGTCACCATGATCTCCAGGCCGCGCGCAAAGGCGATCGAACCGGGCGTCGGCACGCGCCGAACGATCGCCCGGGAACTGATGCCCTTCACTCCATCGATCTGCTTGCGCGTCGCCGCGTCGGACGTGTCGGCGTACAGCTTCAGTATCTCCCGAAGCGCACTCGCGCCCGCTGGCGCCCCCCCCACTCCTCCGCCCGCGCCGCTCCCCCCGCCAGCGACAGACGGCACCTGCGCATCGGCCAGCGACAGATAGTTCAGCGCCAGATGGCTGATGATCCGCCACGCCGTCTCACCCTCGGCCACCGAGGGCCGCGGCGGCGTCGGGCCCGCCACCACCTTGATCGCCTCCACCGGCGCGCCCTCGTCGAGTCGAAAGTCGCTCGCCGTCTTCCCAACCGGCATCCGCAGCGGCAGGTCACGGTTCGTGCACCGCGCCTCCACGCCCAGTTGCTTCAGGTCCGCCCGATACGGCGCGCCATGCGCATCGACCAGCGAGAGATAGACCTCGCTCCCGGCATAACTCGATCGACGCCCCTGCAGTTCCTCCTTCGCCGACGGTGTCCGCGGCAGCCGGTTCAGCGCGAAGTACGTCCGCGACATCGTCGCCTGATCACCGTCGGCATCCGCCGCGGCGTAGAACGGCCTGAACGTCTGCACCGGCTTGGCGCCCTCGGTGTACCCCTCCACCGCCGCGATGTCGTACACCTCGTAATCCAGCGGGCGGGTCCGGTCGGGCACCGCGTGAAACTCCGCGAAGCGGTCCGACACGTGGATGCGGTCCAGCCGCTTGGGAAACAGGTTGATCGCCGGCGTGCAGTGCATCTGAAAGTTCGCCGCAGAGATCGCGTTCTCGAGTTGCAGTTCCACGTCCGACACGAAGATCACCACGTCGACCTGCGTGTCGTCGCACCGCGCAAAGCCCTTTCTCAGCCCGCACAGCTCGACGAACATGAATCGCTGCGGCAGCACGAAGTACTCGTGCACCAGCCGATACCCCTGGAAGCTCCGCGGCCCCACCGGCAGCAGCGCATGATCATCCTCGAAGCCGACCCGCCGGATCGAGCCCCCGTCCGACCCGGGCTGACCAACCGGGACGTACTCCGCCCACGGCACCGGCTGCTTCACCGGCTGCACGCTCACGCCCACGCCGCGGGAGAGGATCTGCTCATAGATCCGCCCTGGCGTCCCGCCTCCGCCCGTCAGATGCAGCACGAGCTTGTCGCAGGCGATGGCGTTGATCTTCGCGCCGGCCGTTGCCGAGAGCCGGATGCGGATCGCCGCCTTGGCCCCCTGCGGAATGCCCCCGGTCGCGGCCCCGACAGCCGCCAGCCCGCGCGTGAGATACTCCACCTGCGTGATCTGCAGCGGATAGAGCGTCACCGGATGCGCCGTGCGATACTCGCACGCCGAGTTCTCGCCTTTGCCGATCGCGCTCCGCAGCGCTCTGCCCCGGGGCACGGTCACGCCCTCGATGAGCGACGCCTCGCTCTTGTCGTGGTGCATCTGCACGATGCACATCGACGGCGTCGGGCACAGGTAGTGCGGATACACCGTCTCCAGAAGCCCCTGCGTGAAACGCGGAAACTCCGCGTCCAGCTTGAGCTGCACCCGCGCCGTCAGGAACGCAAAGCCCTCCAGCAGCCGCTCCACGTACGGATCGGCGCACTCGAACTGTTCCAGCCCGAGCCGCCCGGCCACCTTGGGAAACTCGCTCGCAAACTCCGCCGCTGTCTCGCGAAGGTGCGCCAGTTCCCGGTCGTAATAGCGCAGCAGGCGTCTATCCATACGGCTTGTCCTGCAGGTTCACCTGCCCTGTCTCCAGGTCCACCGACGTCTTCACGTACATCGACTCCGGCAGCGGCTGCGCCCACAGCTCGCCCTTGATCTCGAACGTCACCGCGTTGGGAGACATCTGATCCTGGTCCGTCGTCGCACGGATCGTCAGCCCGCGCCGCAGGATCCGCGGCTCGTACAACTGCACCGCCTCGAACATCCGACGCTCCACCGTCGCCGGATCGACCCCTGAGGCCGTCAACCCCACCATGTCCGGAATCCCGTAGTTCAGCACGCTCGTGGCCACGTGCCGAAAGTCGTCCAGCTCGCCCCGGCTGAACCGCTGGCTCGTGTTCAGCAGCCAACCGAGATCCCGCATCACGCTCTTGCGGACCTGCGGCGAGCTCATCACTCGCTTGTCCCGGCTCTCAACCCTGGTCTGCGGCTCCTCGTCCGTCAGGCGGTCGAGCAGGCACGGCTGGATGCGTTCGCGATTGGTCAGTTCGGCCATGGGACTTCGTGCGACTCCGGTGCTCCAACCCTCACGCCGGCGCGAACTGCATCCGACGAATCCGCAGCATCGGGTACGTGTCGGCGTCCGTCGCCAACTCACGCTGCCCGAGGCCAAAGTACGTCCCCGACACGGCGCCGGCCCCCGTCGGCTGGCGATAATCGGTCTTCCGGGCCAGCCGAAGCGACCCGTCGGTCGACGACTCCGTTCCCGGATACCGCACCGGAAACAGCGCGATCTTGTCCCCGCCGTTGGTCAGCCGCACCCGACCGGGCAGCCACACCATGTCCCGAAGATCCGACGGAGCATCCAGCGTCACCTCGCTCAGCCGATGCATCGGCACCCAGTAGTATCGCCCGTCGATGATCGCCTCCAGCATCGGCCCGAGCCGGGAGTCCGCGTCCGCGAGCCACTCAAACGGCTGGGTGGTCTGCTCCTTGTCGCTCCCGAGCGTCAGCGTGCCCGGGACCGCCGGCGCAAGCTCCAGCGCCTGCGACCGAAGCTCCGCAGCCGGACCGTGCTGACCCTGCGCGTCCATCTGATTCGCGTGGATCATCATCCCCACCCACTGATCCGGCTCGCCAAGCAGCAGCGGGGCTCGCTTCCCGGCGAACACCTCGGCGCGGAACAGCTCGCACTCGATCGCCGGTCGGCAGACCTGCGCCATGAGCAGCGTCTTGGGGTCCATCTCCGCCGAGACGTTGAGCTGGTTCAGCGCACGATCCCACTCCCCACGCACCGCCAGAAGCTGGAACAGAAACACCCGCAGCTTGGCGTCCGCCGGCTTTGCGCGCACCTCCTGCTGCAGCGCCTGGAGCGCTCCGTCAACGTCGCCCTGCTTCAAGAACGCCTCGGCGGACATGGTGTGCTCTCGCAAAAACCGACCCTCGGGAACCGATCGATACTCCCCCACCCACTCGCCCCTACGCTCGCCCCCGCGCTCGCCCCACACCCCCCCGCAACTCACGGCGGGACCACTTCCTTGCGGTCGTTCTGGTTCCAGCCCTTGCGGATCTCGTGCCCCACCTTGCCCCCGCCGGAGGCGATCGTGTGCGTGTAGATCACGTGCAGCTCGGAGAACTTGATCTTGATCTCCTCCTTCGGGATCGGATCGTCCGACGAGGCCGATTGCAGTTCCACCCCGCTGATCCCGCAGGAGAGCAGCACGTACTTCATGTACACGACCTTCTCGCCCAGCGGCCGGCAGAAGTCCAGCGTGATCGACTTGATGTTCCGCCCGTCACAGCAGGCGAGCGCAAGCGTCGGACTCGCCACGTCCAGGTGCTTCACCACCTTGAACTCTTTGAGTTCCGATGAGAGCCGTGGATTCTTCGGGGGTTCACCCCCGGAGTCTCCCGATCCGCCGCCCGTTCCGCTCCCACGCGGCCGAATGTACCCCGCGTCGTCGTTGGAGATGCTGAACGTCGCCTGATCCACCTCGATCCACTTCTTGTGGCCCGCGTCGTTGCTGTCGCCCTCGATGCCGTCAATCTTCATGAAAATGTCGGCGGCCATGGCGGTCTCCGCGGGGTGAAGCCCCGAATCTCAAAGACGCCCGGTCACGCTGCCGCGACCGGGCGTTGATCACTTCTCATCCGCCCGGGCTCTCGACCCGGGCGCTGCCGACGTGCCGACGACCCTGCCGGCACGCCGACACGAATCATCACGGCGTGACTTCCTTGTTCTCACGCGTGCACCAGCCCTTCTTGATGTCCGAGCCCTTCTTGCCGCCGCCGGTCGGATCCGTCGGGGTGTAGATCCAGTGCATCGTGAGATACCGGATTTCGATGGTCTCCTTCGGCACGGCGTCGTCGCCGCTGGAGGCCGCCGTCTCGATCTTCTGGATGACCGAGTCCTTCAACACGAACTTCATGTACGTCGTCTTCTCGCCCATCGGGCGGCAGAACTCGACGATGATCTCTTCGAAGTGCGTGCCCTTGGCGCAGTTCACGTTGATCGCCGCGCTCGCGGAATCCAGGTGCTTGACGATCTTCAAGTTCTCGAAGTCACCTCGACCGGCCAGCAGCGACCCGTGCGCCGAGGACGCACCGCCCGAGGTCTGCTTGGTCACGAACGTGGCCTCCTCGATCTCGATCCACTTCTGGTGCTTCGAGTCGGTGGAGTCACCCTCGATGATCTTGTTGAACTTGATGAACATGTCCGTTGCCATGGGCGATTTCTCCGGTGGGCTCTTCGGCCCTGTGTGCGTGTCCTGCGTGTCTTCCGGGGCGGCCTTCGCGCCCCGGTCTTACTCAGTGTGATCCCGGTCGGCCTGATCAGCCGCCGGACTTGGCGCTCGGCAGCTTCGACACCAGTCGAAGCGAGACCGTCAAACCTTCAAGCTGGTAGTGCGGGCGAAGGAAGAACTTCGCCGAGTAGTACCCGGGGTTGCCCTCCACGTCCGCGACCACCACTTCCGCCGCCGCCAGCGGGCGCTTGGCTTTGGCCTCTTCGCTCGCCGCCGGGTCGCTCTCCACGTACTTCATGATCCAGTTGTTCAGCCACTTGGCCATGTCGTCCCGTTCCTTGAACGAGCCGATCTTGTCGCGCACGATGCACTTCAGGAAGTGCGCGAACCGGCACGTTGCAAACAGGTACGGCAGCCGCGCCGCAAGGTTCGCGTTGGCCGTCGCGTCCGGATCGTCGTACTGCTCCGGCTTGTGCAGCGACTGCGCACCGACGAACACCGCGTAGTCCGTGTTCTTCCAGTGGCTCAGCGGCATCAGCCCGTTCTTGGCCAGTTCCGCCTCGCGGCGGTCGGTGATCGCGATCTCGGTCGGGCACTTCATGTCGACCCCGCCGTCGTCGGTCGGGAACGAGTGCACGGGAAGTCCCTCGACCATGCCGCCCGACTCCACGCCGCGGATCCGCGCGCACCATCCGTAGAGCTTGAAGCTCCGCGTGATGTTCGTCGCCATCGCGTACGCAGAGTTCGACCACGTGTACTTCGAGTGGTCTCTTCCCTCGCACTCCTCCTCAAAGGCGAACTCCTCAACGGGATTCGTCTTCGAGCCGTACGGCAGACGCGCCAGGAACCGCGGAGCGGTCAGGCCGACATACCGGCTGTCCTCGCTCTCGCGAAGCGACCGCCACGCCGCGTACTCCGGCGACTGGAAGATCTTCGTGATGTCCCGAGGGTCCGAGAGCTGCTGCCACGAGTCCATGTTCAGCAGACTCGGCGAAGACGCCGAGATGAACGGCGCGTGCGCCGCCGCCGCCACCTGAGCGATCCCCTGCAGAAGCTCCACGTCCGGCGGAGTGTGGTCGAACTGGTAGTCCCCGATCAGCGCGCCGTACGGCGAACCGCCCGGCGTGCCGAACTCGTCCTCGTAGATCCGCTTGAAGATCGGGCTCTGGTCCCACGCCGTCCCCTTGAACTTCTTCAAGGTCTTGGCCAGGTCCTTCTTCGAGATGTTCATCACACGGATCTTCAGCGTCTCATCCGTCTCGGTGTTGTTCACCAGATGGTGCAGACCACGCCACGTGCCCTCGAGGCCCTGAAAGTCCTCGTGGTGGATGATCGCGTTCACCTGGTCGGTGAGCTTCTTGTCGATCGCCGCGATGATCGCCTCGATCGACTTCACCGCATCGTCGGTGATCAGATTCGTGCCCGCCAGCGCCTGGGCCGCGAGCGTCTGCACCGCCGCGTGGATCGCCTCCGCCGCCGTGTCGGTCTTGGGCTTGAACTCCTTCTTCAGGAGCTTCTCGAACTCGTTCACTTCGATCGCTGCGCCCGCTGCCTGCGGCGCGCCTTGTGCTTGGGACTCAGCCATTGCCTTCCTCCTTGGGCTTGGGCGCCGAAGCCAGGGCCTGCATGAGCGCCGGGTCCTGCATCACCTTCGCCAGCAGCGACTCGGCGCCGCTCTTGCCGTCCATGTACGACAGCAGGTTCGCGAGCTGCGTCCGGGCCTCCAGAAGCTTCCGCAGCGGCTCGACCTTCCGAGCCACCGCGGCGGGCGAAAAGTCGTCCATGCTCTCGAACGTGATGTCCACCGGAAGGTTCCCCTCGCCCGTGAGCGTGTTGGGCACCTGGAACGCCACCCGCGGCTTGCACGACTTCAGCCGCTCGTCGAAGTTGTCCACGTCGATCTCGAGGAACTTCCGGTCCTTCACGTCCGGAAGCGCGTCCGCCGGCTTGCCCGACAGGTCCGCCATCACCCCCATCACGAACGGCAGATTGATCTGCTTCTCCGCGCCGTACAGCTCCAGGTCGTACTCGATCTGCACGCGGGGAGCCCGGTTGCGGGCGATGAACTTCTGAGAACTGGACTTGGCCATCGGGTGCCCTTCCTGTTGTCGCGACGGTCACGCCGTCGCTCTTCACCTGCGACATGGGGCGTCCATCCCCGTGTCCACCCACCGCCCCCCATCACCCACCCATCACCCACCTCTTGCTGCCGATGTCCCGCCCCCATCCGAAATCCGCCGCACTCGCCCGTCAGGTTCGGACCGACCATTTCGAGCCCGGAGTACCACACCCCGACAACCCTCCGGACCCCCGCACCGGCCGTCGAGATCCCTCTCGCCGCCCGCGGCTCAGGTTGGCGGCTGCTCCGTGCTGTCTCCGGTCATCTGCTCCACCAACCGAATCGCCTCCGGAGTCAGGATGCGGGTGATGTCCAAAAACCGCTTGCCCACCAGCCGCTGCGCTGCCTTCAGAACCAGTGGCACAGGGCTGGAAACCTCGTGATGCTCATAGTACCGAATGAGGTCTTCCAATGCACGCACCACGTCCGCGCTCGAAGCGATCATCCCACCCGATCGCGATACGCCGACGCCTCCGCCAGAAAACACCGCTCCGCCCTCGCTCGGCACCCCGCCACCCATGTCCGACACACCCGCCCCGGATCGAGTCGCCACCTGCTGACCAACAAACTCCCCGATCTCCTGCACCGCCTTCACCAGTGGATCCAGCGGAGCCATCCGGTCATACCCCACCTTGTCCGCGAGCAGGACCTTCAGCGCCCCAAGGTCCTCTTCCATACCCTTCAGGGTTTGCCCCAGGTCGGTCAGTTCTGCCTCCGGCATCTGCCCGAACGCCGCCTCGATCGCCGGCATTTCCGCCGGTGGCGGGACGCCATCGGCCGGGGGCGGCGGGGGGACGTCACCCCGTGCGATCTGCACGTCTCGAAATGCAAACCGCCCAAGTTGGGGGTGCGAAACCAACTCCGCTTCGCGAATCCGCCGAATGACCTTGTACGGGTCCCCAAACGTGTCCGGCGGAGCCGCCAGACACGCCAAGGCGTTCATCCGCTCCGTCGGGTCGTTGTTGTCCTCGGCGTCCAGACGGGGGTAATAGCTCTCCCAGAACTGTTCATTCACCCCACGCGCGAGCTTGATCACCTGGGCCAGCCCGGGCAACCCTCGCTCACGAACCTCGGCCACCGCGAGCCAGAGCAGCACGCGGATGTCCTTGCTCTTGGCAAACTGCTCCTCGGCCTTGCCCGAGACTTCCCGCCAGTTGGGCTCCTCGGCGGCGATCTGCACGTCGCCCATCTGCTGCTCGGCCTTGCCCTTGGCCAGGGTCTCGAGCTCGATGCGCTCAGGGTCGTAGCTCAGATCCGGACCAGCGGGTTCGGCCTCGGACACAGGTTGAAGCAAGCGATCGAGGTCCAACTTGGCCTCCCACGGACGCACGCTGGCAACATGGGCCCGCCGTCGAGCGTCGACGGTCGGACACCCCATGCTGGAAGCGTTTTCGGATCGATTCATCGGTCCGAAAACGTCGTGAGATCAGCAATCTACCGGGATGCCCGTGCGGATTGCGTCGTTCCCGAGCGGATCATGGTCTCAAACTGCTCGATCGTCCGGAACCCGCGGGGACGGACCGACCGCAGCATGTTCGCCTTGGCCTGGATGAGCTCTCGGCTGGTCAGGCCGATCTGATCCAGCTTGCCAAGCAGGACCTCGAGCTGACGCACGAACTCCAGCGACTGGGCTTCCTTGGCGTCGGACTCCAGGAACGCACGGAACTGGGCCGGATCGACGTCGCCCTTTGCCCCGGTCGATTCCAGGTAGCGGCGCACCGACCCGTTGAGCGTGTCGAAGATCTCCCGGCTACGACCGGCCCGCTGTGGGTTGCCTTTCTCGTCCAGCACCGGATTCCCGGCCTCGTCCAGCACCGGCTTGCGCATGACTCCGTCGAAGGTCGTGAGCAGGTCGGTGACACGATCCGCGGGCAGACGGTTCACAACGGTCGTAAAGTCGTCGGCGGTCGGGGGCGAGCGGCGCGGGAAGTCATCGAACGTCGCCGCGCCCGAGAGCTGATCCAGAAGCTCCGAGCTGGTCGGGTTGCGCGGATTGATGCCGAGCTGCTTGATCTCCTCGAACAGCGCCTGGCTCACCGTGGTGTCCTGCCCGACGTCGTTGGTTCGGCTCTCACGCGGGATGGCCCCGGCGATGGTCGTGGCGATGTTCGTGTTCGTCGGGCCCTCGCTCTTGAGGTCGAGCGTCCGCAGCGGGGTGCCGGAAGAGTTGATGAGCGTCGCCGGGATGTCCCCGAAGGCCTGGAACAGGAACGTGATGAGCGTCCCGCGAACATCCCCGCCGCCGTCGGTCGTGCCGAAGGTCGGATTCAGCCCAGACCCGGCCACGCCCGGCACGCTCGTGAAGTCGATGGTGCCACCGGAGACGATGTCGACGCCCACGTCGTTGCCGAACGCGCCCTGATCGCCCAGCAGGCGCCCGCCGGGTCGGCGGTTGATGGTGATCGACGGCGAGTTCACGCGGAGGTTGTTCAGCGTGACGATGTCTCCGAGAATCGCCGCCGTCGGCGCGTTGATCGTCAGCCCGCCGCCGGCGGTGAGCTTCTCATTGCGGCCCATGCGGAACGTGCCCGTGAGGTTCACGGTGAAGTCCGGGAGCGGGCTCGGGACCGCGACCAGATCACCGCTGGCGTTGCGATTCCGGAAGATGATCGTTGCCACACCCGGGACGTTGGCCCGACCATCGGCCCCGGACTCGAAGTTCAGGAACAGATTGCGCAGAGCCCGTGCCTGCCCGACATTGCGGGCGAAGCTGATGAGCGGGAAGTTGATGGCGCCCTCGGCGGTGGATCGAGTGGTGAGCACCGTGAGCGACCGCTCCGCGGCGGCATCGGCCCCGGTGGCCACGAACGAGTTGAAGAAGACGCCCGCGCCGCCCGCGACGTCGATGGTCGTGTCCTGAATGATGCGGACCGAGTCGTTGAACGTGATCGTGCCGTTGGTGCGGACCTGGCCGAAGAGGCGCGTCGCGCCGTCCTCGTTGGTCGTGATCGTGAACAGGCGCCCGGTGGTCCCGACGTCGCCCTGGAACGAGGTGAGGCCCCCGCCGAAGGAGACGAGGTTGAGCGCTCTGGCGGTGGTCCCGGCGGAGTCGACCTTGCCCAGGAAGTTGAAGTCTCGTCCGGTGAAGTTGATGTTCGCCGAGAGCTGCACGTCGGAGGCGAGGGTGATGTTGAAGGGGCTGGTGATGGTGCCGTTGGGTGCCGGGGGAATGGCCGCCGCCAGATTGCCCCCGAGCCGGATGAACTCGGAACCCATGGCGTCGGAGTTGCCGTCCAGACGCATCGTGCCGAGATCGGTGAGCAGGTCGACGTCGACGACCATGCCCTGGCTGGCCCGGGCGTCGAGCTGGTTGAACGTCGAGCCGGAGCCGTTGAACGTGATCTGACGCGCGATGAGGTTGGTCGTGCCCGCGATGGCGTTGGAGTTCGCCGCCGTCACGTTGTTCACGGTGAGCTGCGTCACCAGCGACGAGCCGATGGTCAGATCGGTCGCGATGATGCGACCGAGTTCGGCTCCGGAGATGGTCAGGTCCCCGCTTGCCGAGCCCACGCCGATCGTGCCCAGCGTGGACCGGGTGATCGTCGCGGCGCCTGCGCCGGTGTTGATCGAGCCGTCGAGGATCGCATCGGCGGCGGAGATGACGAGCTCGCTGCCGCTTGTGGAGATGGTCCTGCCGGAGGTGAGGATCAGGTTGCCGGAGCCGTCACCGTCCTTGTCGGCGCGGATCGTGGTCAGGCCGGAGGTGGTCAGATCGTCGCGCAGGTCGACGTTCCCATCCGACTCCAGCGTCGCGGAACCGGAACCCGAGACACCGCCGGTCTGAGATCGGAGGATCAGGTCCCCGCCGGAGGCGCTGAGCGTGCGGCTGGAGGCGATGGCGATGCCATCCTGGGTGTTGGCGGCGAGATTGGTGTCGCCGTTGAGCTCCATGCTGCCGGAGGTGGTCGAGACGTTGGCGTTGACGACGATGCCGTCCACGGCATTGGCCGTGAGCGCGCGGAACGTGGATGCGTTGGATTGGAAGGTGATCGTCTGGCCGGAGAGGAGCGTGGTCCTGCCGGCGACGCCCATGAGGTCCGACGCGGTGGCTCCGTTGACGGTGATGTTCCTTGTCGCGCCGCCGCCGATCTGCAGGGCGGTGGTCGTGATGGCCGCGAGCTCCGCGTTCGAGATCGTCATGTCCCCAGTGGACTGTCCGACCCCGATGGTCCCGGCCCGCCCGCGGGCGATGGCCAGCGACGCGTTCGAGGTGTTGAAGGCGTTGGCGATGGAGACGTCATCGGCGAGCAGGATGAACAGGGCCGAGATGTTCGCCGAGTCCGTCGCCGAGACCGAGTCCACGTTGATCGCCGTAACGAGCTCGCTTCCGATGCTGAGGGTTCCGGCGGAGATTCTGGAGAGCTCGGCGTTGCTGATGACCATGTCGCCCATGCCCATGCCCAGCCCGATGGTGCCGGCGGTGGAGCGCGTCAGGGTCACGGTCGCCGTGCCCGCGTTGATGGTGCCGTCGATGATCGCGTCAGAGGCCGTCACCGACAGATTGTTGTTGGTCGTGTTGAGGGTCTTGCCGGAGGCCAGCGTGAACGCGCCGTTGCCATCTCCGTCGGCGTCGGCGTTGATGACGGTCGGACCGGCGTTGTTCGTGAGGTCGTCGGAGATCGTGACGCCGTCGTTGGCGGAGATGTTGATGGTCTGACCGGAGCCCGGCGCGTTGATCGTGATCCCGCCGCGGGCGATGAGGTTCAGGTTGTTCGCGGCCGAGATCGGGCTGTTGATCGTGAGCGAGTCGTTGGAGTTGATGATGAACGAACCGGCGCCGACGATGCCGGCGGCGGCCAGCGAGACGGCCCCGCCCGACGGGCTGGAGGTCGAGATCGTCAGGTTGTTGGCGATGGTGATCCGATCGTTGTCGGAGTCGGTCGTCATGTCGGTGTCGGCGGTGAGGGCGAGATTCCCCTGGGTCGCCGAGAGGTCCGAGTTCACGAAGATCGAGTCATCGGCCCGGGCGAACATGGCCCGGAAGGACTGTGCGGGGCCGTCGAAGGAGACGTCGGCCCCGTCGGCGCCGGCGTTGAGACCGAGCTCCGTGATGCCGGCCAGGTCGGCGAGCTGCACGTTGCGGACGTTGATCCGCGAGGTGTTGGTGTCGCCGATGCCCAGCAGCAGCGCGGTGATGTTCGCGAGTTCGGCCTTGGAGATCACCATGTCTCCGGTGCCCTCGCCGACGCCGATGGTGCCCGCGGTGTCGCGAGTGAAGAAGATCGAGCCCGTGGCGTTGCTGAGCATGCCGTCGATGGTCAGATCGGTGGCGCGGATGTTCAGGTTGCCGCCGGCAACCGAGAGGGTGTCGCCGCTGGTGATGGTGAACGAGCCGCCGCTGGCTGCGAAGGTCGCCGAGCCCATCGTGGCCTGCACGTTGTGCAGGATGGTGATGGCCCCGACGGAGTTGATCTGGAAGCTCTGGGCCGTCCACGCGCCGCTTGTGGAGATCGTTCCCGAGCCGTTGAGGGTCGCCGTCCCGTTCGCGGAGGCGAGGGTTGCCTCGACGTTGCCGGCGTGGGTGATGTTCACGCCCGCATCGCCGCTGGCGTTCAGGCCGAGCGAACTTGTCCGGAGTGTGTTGCCCGAGCCGACCACGCCGGTCGTGGACGTGAGCGAGATGGTGGACGCGGAGATGTGCGGGGTGGCGTCGCTCGGCGCGACGATGTCGCCGCTGGCCGTCAGACTCACGGCGCCGAGTCCGCTGGAGACCGTCGAGCCGGACTCGATGGTGATGCCGCCAGTCCCGGCGTTCATGGTGACCCCACCGGTTCCGCCCGCCGAGACGCTCTCGGAGAGGGTGATGTCGCCGTTGGAGTTGATGATCGCGTCGCCGCCCCCGGTCACCGACACGCCGTCGGTGCCGTTGATGCTGGCGATGCGGACCGCGCCGGAGGCGGTGTAGTTCAGCGAGCCGCCGGAGACCTGTGCGGCGAGGTTGGCCAGTGCGCCCGAGAGCGTGGCGCCGTTGTTGGACACAACCCGCAGCCGACCGTTCGAGCCGCCGATGGTCACATCGGTGCCGGCGTTCGGGCTGAGGATTCCGGCGGTGTTGAGCGTGAGCAGGCGATCGTCGGCGAGGGTGAGCCCACCGTTGAAGGTGAGCAGCCCGCCGCGGATGACCCAGTCGTCGGCGTTGGCCGTGAGATCGATGTTGCCGAGCGAACCGACGTTGATGTTGCCGGTGCCGGTTGCGCGGCCGATGGTCACGACGCCGTTGGAGTTGATGTTGGCAAGGTCCGCCGCGGTCAGAGAGAAGTCTCCGCCCGAGTTGTTCAGCGAGATCGTGTCGGCGTCGTTGTCTGGCTGGATGAGGATGTCGCCGCCGGCGAAGACCAGGCCGGTGATGGCCAGGTCCGGGGCGGTGACCTGGAGCGTCGTGCCCGCGGACGACGCGCCGAGGGTGAGGGCCGAGCTCGAGGCGATCACCGCGAACGTCGGAGCGTTGAACGTGAGCGTGCCCCCGATGCTCACGCTCGCCACGATGCTGCTCGCGGAGCTGATGCTGGCGTCGCCACCTGCACCGGTGGTGGTGACGTTGAACTGGGTCGCGCCGGTGATGGGGCCGGCGGAGATGTCATCTCCGGAGCCGAGCGTGGCGAGGGTGATCGTGCCGTTGATCGTGAGCGCCGGCACGGTGATGTTGCCGGCGGAGGTCGTGAGGGAGAGGTTGCGACCGATCGTCGACGTGCCGCCCAGCGTGAGCGACTGATTGTTGGTGAGCGTGACATCCGCGTTGCCGGAGGTCGTGACCGTCACGGTGCCGGCGGACTGGAGCTGGTTCAGCGTGATCGAGCCGCCGGAAGAACCGGTGGAGATGTTCGCGGCGCCGGTGCGGACCGTGCCGGTGGAAGTGATGGCCCCGCCGGCGGTCGCGCCGAACGCGCCGGTGGTGGCGATCTGGCCGAGCACGAGCGGGCCGGCGGAGACGACGGTGATGGCGCCGGCTTCGTCGGTCGTCGCCGCAGTGTTTCGGCTGCGTGCGGTGAACGTCGAGCCGAAGTTGTTGTTCGCGTTGGTCAGCGAGATGAGCGCGCCGCCATCGAGTCGGGAGACGAACACCGAAGAGCCGGTCACGGTGAACTGACTCGTCGAGGTGATCGCCCCGCCGGAGCGGACATCGAGGTTGCCCGTCACGCCGGTCGTTCCGGTGAAGTCGATGGTGCCGGTGGTGTCCAGCGTGAGCCCGCCCGCTGTCAGCGCGGCGACGGAAAGGTTGCCGATGTTCGCAAGGTCGAGCGCGCCGCCCACGGTGGAGGCGTTCAGCGTGGCCACGGCGGCATCGAGGGACGCACCGCCGGTGGTGCTCAACGTCAGCGAGCCGCCCGTGGATGTGTAGTCGGTCCCCACGTTGGAATCGGCGACGCTGGCGACCGCGAGGGTGAGGTTCTTGGCGTTGGCGAGCGTGAGCAAGTTCGAGAACGTGGTTGCGCCGCCTCGGAGAGTGAGGTCGTAGCTCGTCGTCGCCAGGTTCACGGCCCCGGCGGAGCCAATGCTGATGGTGCCCGTTCCGGTGCTTCGACCAATGGTCACGCGCCCCGAGGTCGAGAGATTCGCAAGGTCGGAAGCGCTCAGCGTGAAATCCTGACCGGTCGACCCGAGGCCCACGGTGTCGGCGTCGTTGTCCGGCTGCAACACGATGTCCCCGGTCACGGCGACGGAGCCCACGGCCGAAAGATCCGGGGCCGTGACCGTCAGCGCACCGGCCGAGGTCGACGCACCCAGAGTGAGCGGCGCGATGGCCACGATGCCGGTCGTCCCGCCTGAGGTGAAGCTCAGCGTGCCGCCGACCGCGGCGTTGATGGTCATGTTGCCCGCGCCGGCGATCGTGACGTTGCCGCCCGAGCCGGTCGTGTTGACGTTGAACGTGGTCGGGCCGGTGAGCGTGCCGACGGTGATGTCGTCGTCGGTGCCCTGGGCGGTGAAGCTGGCGGTGGTGCCGCCGAGGGTGAGGGCGGGGACGGAGATGTTGCCAGCGGAGGTTGTGAGGGAAAGGTTGCCGCCGATGGCGGAGGTGCCGTTGATCGTGAGCGTTTGATTGTTGGTGAGGGTGACGTTGCCGCCGGTGCCGAAGGTGTTGAGAAGGACGGCGCCGCTGGCCTGGAGCTGGGAGATGTTGATGGTGCCGTTGAGTACACCAGAAGAGAGCACTGCGGTGTTTGTGGCGATGGTGTTGTTGGCGGAGATGTTGCCGAGGGCCGTGAGGCTGAAGAGGTTGGTGGTGGCGACCTGGCCGAGCTGAACCGAGGAGTCCGCCTGGACGAGGATGGTGCCCGCTGCGTCGGCGCTGGCGGCGGTGTTTCGGCTGCGGAGGGTGAGGGTGGAACCGAAGGTGTTCCCGGTGTTGCTGAGGGTGATGTTGGCCCCGCCATCGAGGCGGCTCACAAAGGTCGATGAGCCGGTGACGTTGACCGCGCCGGTCGCGGTGAGTGCGCCGCCGGTGCGGATGTCGAGGTTGCCCGTGACGTCGATGGTGGTGAAGTCCGCCTGAGCCGTGGAGTCGATGTTGAGGTTGCCGGCGGTGGTCGTGAGCGCGGCGAAAGAAAGCGTTCCCGCGTTGGTGATCGTGATGCTGCTCGCCGAGATCGAGCCGACCGTCAGGTTGCCCGTGTTGTTGATGTCGAGCGAGCCGGAGCCCGACGAAGTCAGGTTGGCGACGGCCGAGTCGATCGAGGTCGCCCCGGTGATGTTCAGCGCCAGTGTTCCGGCGGTGACATCGTTGGAGACGGTGTTGTCGCTGACGCTTGCGCCGGTCAGCGTGAGCGTGCGAGCCGTGTTGAGCGTGATGGCGTTGTTGAACGTGATCGCCCCGCCGCGGAGCGCGAGGTTCAGGTTCGAGGAGTTGAGATTCAGCGCTCCGTCGGATCCGATGAGGACGTTGCCGGTGCCCGTCGCGGAGCCGATCGTGATCGTGGAGCCGACCGGCGCGCTGATGTTGCCGAGTGTCGCGGCGGAGATGGCGAAATCGCCCGAGCCGTTGTTGATGCGGATGTTCGCCGCATCGTTCGCCGGGCGAAGCGTGACCCCGCCCGAGCCGGCGGCGACCGTGCCGGAGATGGCCACGCCGGATCCCTGCAGCGTGACGCTCGACGCGCCGCCGCCGGTGTTCAGGGACTGGGCGATGGACAGCGCCCCGGTGTTCAGGATGCTGGCGTTCCCGCCGCCCGTCAGGACGTTGAAGCTCTGCGTGTAGTTCACGCCGCTCGTGGAGAAGTTCCCGCCGTTGAGCTGGATCGCCGAGCCGATGAACACGCTGCCGCTGGCGGTGTTGGTGTCGATGTTGCCGGCGCCGTCGGCGTTGGCGAAGAGGTTGAGGTTCAGCGCCGCACCGTTGGCGGTGATGCTGGAGTTCACGTTGACGTCGTTGGCGGCCCGAAGCGTGAGCGAGACCGCGCTCGTGAGGTTGAGCGTGAGCGGGGTGTTGACGCTGATGTTGCCCTGATCCGTGCCCACCGAGCCGGTGATGATCGTGACGCTCGTGCCGCCCTCCAGGGCCGCACGAAGGACCGAGGCGTCGACGATCGCGGGGCTCACGGAGTTGTCCGGGTCGAACACCCCGCCCGTGATGGCCCCGCCCACGGTGTCATCGCCGCCCGTCGGGTCGTCGATGTTGACGTTCACCGGGTCCATGAGCCACAGACCGCCCTGCCCGCCGCGACCGGCCCGCGCCTCGACCTTGGCTCCGACGACGTTCAGGTTGATCTTGCCCGAGGTCTCGATGAGCCCGCCGTCGCCCCCGCGGCCGCGACCGTTGGCCGACGCCTCGCCCAGGAAGTTCGTGGTGTGGTCCGACCAGACGATGATCGTGCCGCCGTCACCCTTGCGGGTCGCATCCGCCGAGATGGTCGAGTCCGCGTCGACGATGGTGTTGGTCGCGTTGCGGAGGGAGCCGTTGCCCTGGTAGTCGCCGCCGATGAGCACCTCGCCGCCCCCGCGACGCCCATCGGCGTTGACGGTGGCGTTCTCCAGCGTGACGTTCCTGCCGGTCACCTGGATGGAGCCGCCCTTGGAGTTGCCAAGCCCCCGGGTGTTGGACGCGTCCAGCGTGCCGGAGACCTGCACGTCCCCGTCTCCACGCCCTTCGATCTTGATGTTCCGAGCCGTCACGGTGCCGGTGTTCCGCACCGCCAGCGAGTACATGTCGCCCGCGACCATGAGGGCTCGGCCCCTGGGAGCGCTGACGCTGCCGGAGTTGTCAACCCCGACCCCCGAAGGCGTGCCGGCCTCGGTGGGCGCCGCGGCGTTGATCCGCACGGACATGACGCCGCCCCGCTCGCTGAGGGTGACCTCGTCCCCCGCCACCATCGCGATGACCCCGCCGCGCGTCGCAAGCGCTCCGGTGTTGACCACCTGCCTGCCGACCAGAGCCGCGGCGAACCGCGCGTCGATCTGTCCGGCGTTGCTGACGTTCCCCGTCACGTCGGTGAACCGGTTGAGCCCCGAGAGGAAGTCCGAGTTGGAGATGTTCCCCGCCGCCGCGTAGATCCCGCCCACATTGACCACGGCGTTTGGCCCGAAGATCACGCCGGCGCGATTGGCGAAGTAGACGATCCCGTTGGCCTTCAGCGTCCCGTCGATGGTCGTCGGCGCATCGCCCTTGATCCGGTTGAGCACCCGGGCCGTCGCCGACGGCTGCACGAACCGAACCGTCTCATTGGTCCCGATGTTGAACCGGGTGTAGTCGATGATCGTCCGGTCCCCGGCCCGGATGACGGTGGTGTTCCCGTTCTGCCGGATGGTCGCGTTCCCCGCCGCGACGTTCGCACCCTCGGGCCCCGCAAGAGCCATCGCCGGCAGCATCGCGCTCAAAAGCAGGGCGACGCCCGAACCTCCCACGAATCGGAACTGCCCAAGCCCCAGCCCGATCACCCGCCCATTGGTCGTCGGCCGAACGTTCGTCGTGCTCGTCATCATCTGCTCCGGTCTTTTCCCGCGGCATTAGCCCGCAGGGGTGTATGCGCCAAACTCGCCAGAAGGGTTCGTCAACTCTGCTTCCACAAACCCTTATTGGCCACTGACTTGCATCCGATCTCCGCGATCCCGATCGCTCTTCCGCAGGCCCAGACTGCGCTCAGATCATGCCCCAAAGGGCTGACTTCAGAACAGCAGCGTGGCCACGAAGTGCACCCGGCTCGCACCCGACTTCACCTGGCCCTCCAGCTCTTCCAGGGCCCAGCCAAAGTCTGTACGAATGTTCAGGTACCGCTTGTAGCTGAACTCCAGGCCAACGCCTGCACCAAGCAGGGTTTCGTCACGCTCGAAGCTCTGCCGGTTCGAGTTCAACGCCCGGCCCGCGTCCACGAACCCCTTCAGGATCAGGTCCCAGTCCGCCCGGCCATAGGGCTGCTGCGGGCGATACCGGAAGGTCTCCCCGAACAGGGTCCCTGGCTCGGATTCATACCCAAGCGCCTGCGGCACGTGCAGGCGATACTCCGCAGAGCCCAGGATCACCGTGTCCCCGGCCACCACCGACTCCGGATACCCGCGAACGGTGTAGGCACCGCCCAGCACCTGCTCGAAGTTCGGAACCAGCCGGTTGTCGAAGGCGAGCTGCCCTCGGAACGCCAGCATCAGTTCGTGGGCCAGCGTGGCGTTACCCTGCTCGGAGGTGTCGTTCCAACTGTCGCCGAAGATGATCGGGTCCAGATAGAACGCGTGCGACAAGTCCCACTGGAAGACCGTCCAGTCCTCGTCCACCTGCAGGCGACCGAGCTTCTCGATCTCATCCGGATCCGTTCCCGCGAGGTCCGAGGCGTTGAACTCCAACCCGATCGACGCGGAGGTCATCGCCGTCTGCGTGCTCCGCTCCAGCCGAAGACCGAAGTTCGGCAGGACGAAGTTGTCCTCGCCCTCGATCTGGACGGCCCGGTTGTTCACGCTCACGTTCTGGTACCGAATCCCCGCGTACGCGTCCAGGAACAACTCTCGGTACTGGTAGATGTTCGCGCTGATCTCGCCGCCGAAGGTGAACCCGTCGCCGGCGAACTCCTCGCCCGCAAACCCGACGTCCGACGCCGTGAACTCGTTGTACGAGCCGAACACCCGCCCACGCACGACGTCGCCCCAGATCGGGCGGTCATAAGACAACGTCACCGCGTGCGATGCGTCAAAGCCCGCCGTCACATAGTCGATCGACAGGATGTCGTCGCTGCCGGTGAGCTGGTTGTGCTGGAACCCGAACCGCTCGCGCCACTCGTTGGTGGTCTCCGTGCCCGTGTTGCTGACCTGAAAATAGATCAGCCACGGCTTGTTCTCGTTGACGAGGAAGTCCAGCGCGAGCTTGTCGGGCTCGGCCGCCGCGGCGATCGCCAGGTCGACCCGCCGCCCGGGGTGCCGATTCAGCCGGAAGACATACTCATCCAACTGATCCTTCTCGATGACGTCCAGCCGCTCCTCGTCGTCGGGGTGAAAGACCTGCACGGGGGAGAAATCGAGGATTTTGGCATGCTCGTCGGCGTTCACACGCCGCTCGAAGGGAATCCGATCCCCGAACGCCAGCGTCCGCATCTCCCCCACCATCGCGACCTTGATCACCAGGGTAATCGCCGTCTGTCCGGGCTTGCGCAGGTCCTTGCCCCACGCCGGATCGTTCTCGCCCGCGGGTGCAAACTCGGTCTCGATCGGGGTGACCACCACGCCGATGATGCCGCGCTGGTTCAACTCCTCCAGGAGCGCCTTGGACACCTCGAAGATCGCGCGGCTGGACCACTTCTGCGGAGCCCGAAGCGACACTTCCTCGATCGAGATCGTCTCCCGCTCAACGTCCCCGCCCAGGCTGACGTAACCGTCGTCGGTTCGGCCAAGCGTGACCTCGCGCTTCACCAGATCATCAAGCGCCGGGAGCGAAGGGTGGTCCAGCCCGTACTTCACCACAATCGCGCCGACCACATACGCCGGCTTCTCCGGGTCGGCTTCCATGACACGCCCGTTCTTCTTCGGTGCCGGGGCGTCCTTGGCCGCGGCCTCGCCCTTTGCCGCGGGGGCCGCCGCCGGAGCGTCCTTGCCCTCCTCCACGCGGTTGGGCTCGGGCATGACAAAGTCCGGCTTCGGCGCGTCGGGCTTGCCCGGGGGCGGCGCGTCCGGACGAGACCCCGGAGTCTGCTGCGCCTGCACGGCGGTCGCAAGACCGACCGCCGTCAGCACCGCCAATGCCCGCCGACCTCCCGCCAAACCGCTGAAGGAATCAACCACAATCGCGCAGCCACGAGGCAGAATGGGCATGAACCGCTCCTTGTCGCGACGCCAGGCCTTCTGCTGGCGTCGTGCATCACACTGTCCGGAATCCCCGCGACGATACAACTACGACTCCCCCACACGCCTGGGCGCAGGGTTCCCCGAACATCACGATGAGCACACACCCTACCGGATGCGAACCGAATCCGTCAAGTCGGGCACATGCCTTCATCCGCGATTCTGTTGTCCACCCTTCACCGCACCGGAAGCGTCGGCAGCGGCTCCAGCACCCGCCGAACCCGCGCGGCAGTCGAACCGCCCTCGACCGCCGCAGTCTCAACGCGGTCCGCTTTCACCGAAAACGCCAGCCGAAAACCGACGTCGCTATACCCCTCAGCCGCCAGGACCACCTCAACAGGGGATTTTCGATCCGCCTCCGCCGCGACTGCCGACGTTCCCGTCAGCGCGCTCGGTCCAACTACCCAGACCGCGTTCCCCTTGGTGCGGACCCATTCATCCACGGTTGAGAACCGACTGGACGTCGCCGACGGGGAACCCGGGGTGTCGGGTGCCGGGTCCAGCACGTACTCCGAAACGTTCCCGATGAGGTTCTTGAACGGCGATCCGCACCCCTTGCCGACGCCCCAAAACCAGACCGCATCGTCCGTGATCCGTGCCTCTCTTGGCGGCTCCTCGGGATTGCGGTTTACCGGGAACGCATCCAGGTCATCCGGTCCGACTCGGTATCGCTGTGCAAACGCGTCAAACGACCGATCCTGGAGATTGCACGCCCCGTCATCGTGCCTGGATCGCCCGAGGGCTGCCGACCATTCGGCCGAGGTCGGCAACCGGCATCCGACGAGGTGCGCGAGATACGCGGCGGCCGAGGGTGACAGGTACTGCATCGGCGCCTCGTCGGTCGGGACGCCTGCCCCGGCGGGAAGGGCTTCGGCGCCGGGCGCGTCGGGCCACCATGCGCGGGCCGGGATGATGGCGTCCTGGGCTCGGTTCCACTCCCAGCTTCGAGGGCCACGCCGCGGATCGGTCATGGCATCGAAGGTCGTGAGGGCTTTGGCGAGTTCTCCGGCGGGCGCAAGCGCTGCTAGCCGACGAGCCACCATGACCGAGACTTCGTGTCTCCCGACATACGTGAGCGTGTCACCCCGGCCGCCGGGGGCGGCGGGGCTTGCCGGTTGAACCGGTGCGAAGACGAGTTCGGGGAGCGAGGCACCAGAGACCGGGACGAAGCGCAGCAACTCGCCATCGCGTTGTCCGACATATTGACCGGTGGCCCCCGGCCCCAGCTTGGTCGCGGCGTCGGACGCCGGGGCGGCGGCGCCATCCAGTGCTGCCCGCAGACGGGCGATGGTGGACTCGACTTCGGCGAGGAATGCGATTCCGCCCGGGAGCGCACCGACGCTCTGTGCGAAGTTCTCCACCAGCGCTCGGGCACGCGCGTCGTCGACGCCGACAAGATCCGACGCGAGTTGCCGAAGGGACTCGTTGTACCTTCGCCGCGGCTCCTCGTATGCGGGCTGGTCGGCGCCGGACCCGGAGGCGGGCGCGGCGCCCGAGGGCTGCGTGGCTGGGGCGGGCTGGGAGGCGGATTGGGCCGCCGCCGAGACCGGCTGAACGGGGCCACCGACACCCAGGGCCAGACCGGCGAAGCCGGCGCATGACCAGAGATGGACCGGAGACCGAAACCGGCCCGAGGTTCCGGCGGACTTCTTGAGAACGCTCGGCGGAGGAAAGTTCACGGTCACGTCACCCATTCCGCGACGGGAGGCCCGCCACGCCGCAAGGTCCGAGACAAAGGCGGCGTCCAGCGAGTAGGGAATCTCGGTGGTGAGTGGAATGGCCTTCTCCGCGGCCCGGAGGCAGTAGAGCGGCCCGCCTGAGGGTTCGCCGATGAGCACGTCGACGAACGGCTTGCCCAGCGGAGCGATGAGCAGCGTGGGGGCCCAGGGCTCGAGCTTGCAAAGCAGCAGTCTGGCATACGCCAGGAAGTCGTCCTTGACTCCGGCCCGGCGGCTCGGATCGGCGCTCAGTTGCGGGACGCGCAGATGGGTGACCGATTGATCGGGTCGTCCGATTCGACTCGTCGGCTGCGCGCCAAGCAGATAGTCGCCGGCTTCGCGTCCGATCTGGTAGAGCACGCGGTGCAGGCCCTGTGCATCGGGCCCGAACGCGGGGTGGCGTGAGAGCTCATCGAGCAGTCCTGCCGGGATGACGGTCTCGGCGCCATCGGGCGTTCCGCCCGGGGTGAGCGCGGCGCGGAGCGACTGTCGCGAGGTGTCGACGATCGCCACGACTTCGGCGGCGGTTCGGGCGTTCTGGCATCGCTCCTGCACGCTCTCGAGTTCGGGGAGCACGGCGTTCAGGGCCCAGTCGAGGGTGACTCCGCTGACCTGTGCCGCGACCACCATCGGGTACTTGGTTCGGCCCTTGCCGTCGGAACTGGACCAGAGGCGAGCGATGATGATGTCGCCGCGGATGCGCAGCAGGACCACGTGGCCGAAGCCGTCGATCTGGGCGTCGGGCTCGAGCTTGTCCCATCGTCCGGAGTCGACGCAGGCGGAGATCCCCTCGACGTACATGACGGTCTTGAGATCGACGAGGCGCTGCGTCTCCAGCCCGAGATCATCGATGTGGTCGTTCCAACCGGGGTGCTTGCCAAAGGCGCCGAGGTACAACTCGGGCGTGGCCGGCGCCGGGGACCTGCCGAAGAGTTTACTGAGTAGCGCGATGGGTGGGCTCCGGTTGGGTCATCAGGCCGATGGGCCTGCGATGCGGTCTGCGAGGGTGGATGGAATCCGGGAGAGGTACGCGGGGCAAGTGGGTGAAGGTGGGCCCGGGCGAAGAGGGCGGCTCGGGGGCCGCTCACTTGAACCAGGGCATCTCCGGCAGTTCCTTTTCGAACTCGAGCTTGAGCCAGATGGAGCCGGTCTTCATGTTCCCCTGACCATCGGGCACGGGGAGTTCGACCTCGACTTCCCAGGTCTTCCGCGACTCGCGGGGCCGGCCGTTGAACCGATCGATCAGCCACATCGCGGGCCAGCGGCTGGGGATGTCCAGGGCGGCAAGCTCCGCGCCGTTCTGGGCCTGGAAGCTGAGCACCAGGGGCTCGTCGGGCGAGCTTGTGGTGGCGATCTCGGCCTCCTTGACGCCGTAGATACCCACACGCTTGCCGGTGGCGCCCTTTGGTTGCAGGGCGGCGATCGGAATGATCTCGGCGATCGGCAGATTCCCCGGCTTCGGGCCCTTCTCGATGAAGGTGATCGTCGCGCGCTGGCGATCCGAAGCGGTTGTCGGGAGTGCGGCGAGCATCTTCCCGATGCGGTCGATGAACTCCCGATCGGCGTCGGTGATGGCATCGCGAGCCGTGAGCCGGTTGAGCTCGTCGTTGATCTCGCGATCGTTCACCTGAGCCATGGGCGCCGGCGCGGCCCCCGGCCCGGACGTGGTCCCCACCGCGCTCTTGACCTGGTCGAACGCGCCCTTGAGCGTGGCGAGCTCGGCAAGCGTCATCTCGCCCGCCGCGGCCCCGGGCCTGGCGAGCGGGAACTTGAGCGTGGTCTTGAGCTGGGCGATCGCCTGTGCGACGCCCCCGGCAGAGTCGGCGGCAAGCGACCTGAGCGCCTTGTAGGTGACGTCCCGATAGAAGCGCTGCACGAAGTCGGCATCCTTGATCTCGCCCGGGGTGAGGAGCAGGTGGTCCTGCACGCCTGTCGGGCCCTGGAGCTTGGTGAGCAGCAGGCGACGGGCCGCGCCGCCCTCGGTCCCGAGGCCTCGCCAGTTGTTGAGCACGCGATCGGCTCGGGCGACAAACGCCTGCGACGACAGCGTGGTCTTGGCCTGGGCGGTGAGGCGATTGAGCGCATCGAGCGCGTCGGCGGAGGGCTTGTCGAGTGCGGCCGGATCCACGACGCCGGTGATCTCCGCGGCGGCCGCCTCGGCGGCCCGGTGCACGGCCTCAAGACCCTGGTTGATCGCGTCGACCCGGCCGGCGCTGTTGAGCAGCCCGGCAAAGTCGGCCCAGTTGGCGCCCTGGTTGACGGCCAGATCATCGGCGATCCCGCCGGACCAGTAGGCACAGAACTGGCGGAAGTAGGCCAGCGCATCCTCGCCCATCGGACCGAAGCGCTGCCGCAGGTCCTGAGCCCCCAGCACACTCGCCGGCGATCCCGCGCTGCCGGGCGGAGCCGCGGCGGACGCGGCTCGGAGAATCGCCCGCACCGCCAGATAGTCGCCAAGCACCAGCGCGGCGGGCTTCGGGGCGAAACGCGCGTCGAAGGTCGCCTTGCGGGCGGTCATCGGCACGTCGGGAATCGCGGGCACCATCGCGGCGTCCGCGGCGGCCACGGCCGAGACCGCGTCGGCAACCGTGCCGCGCGTCGCGGCAAGGAAGGCCCCGACCACGTCGGCGCGGCGCCGAGTGTTGCCCAGTTCGATCATCGCACCGGACACCCGCTGGGCCGACTTCTGAGCGTCGTTGTACCGCGTGACCAGCGACTCGGCGCCGGAGCGTGGCCTGAGCTCGGACTCGAGCGTGCGCGCGTCGACGGCGGTGTTCTCGGTGATGGACTTGAGCGCGGCACGGGTCTCGCCGGGCCGCGGCTGGGCCGCCTGCGTGCCCAGCGTCAGCCGCTGGTCCGCGAGTTGGTACATGCGATATCGCGACGCATACGCCGGATCGGCGGGGTTGTTGATGTAGATCGCGTCCAGCTCGTCCAGCCGGGCCTTCAGGTCGGCGATGTCCTTGGAGTCCTTGGCGAGCGACTCGATGCTGGTGCTGAGCAAGCGTCGTGCCGAGGTCAGCGCGTCGACCCGGGCCGCCAGATCACCCGCCGACGAACCTTCGACCTTGGCCAGCGCCGTGGGCTTGCCCTCGGCATCGACGAGCGCGGCGAGCTCCTTCAGGAGCAGATCGTGCTGCTTGCGGGCCTCGGTCCGGTACTTCTCGAGCTCGTCCCCGAAGGCCGCCTTGATGGTGCGGCCCTTGAGGTTGCCGATGTCCTTCTCGATCTTCTCCGCCGCGGCCCTGACGGCGGCGAACTTGGTCCGCCAGTCCGCGCTGGCGGCGTCGAAGCTGGCCGGCGCGTTCCCGAGGGCCCACAGCTCCGACTCGGCGCGCCCGAAGTCCGCGAGCCCGTCGGCGAGCCGCTTGATCGCGAGATACTCCGCGGCGGGTCCGCCCGAGCCGGCGGCCTCGGTCCAGCTCTTGGTGAAGGCATCCAGCCCCTGCGTGAGCGCGACGCGGTTGGAGCCCGCCATGGACGCCGGAGGCCAGGAGCCGCCGGAGATGGAGTACAGCGATCGATAGGCCTCGTCGAGGGTCTTGAGGTCGGCCTGTGCGGACTTCTTGGTGAAGTCCTCGTTGCCGCGGAGCGCGTAGCGGAGCAGCGGCTCGAGATCGATGAGCTGCGCGGTGCCGTTCTTGGGCAGATTGCTCATCTCCAGACGCAGAAGCTGCGCAAGCGCGCCGGTGGCCTCGGTGGACCACGTCCCCTCACCCGCGTCGCGATCAAGATTGACCTTGGCGGCGTCCACCAGCGGCCGAAGGACGCTGCCCTCGAACACCACCCGGGCGGCGTCGGTCCGCTGAGACTCGGCGAGCGATCCGGAGGCGTCGCCCAGAACGGCGGCGACCGGGCGGAAGACCCACGGCACGCCGATCTCGAGCTTGGCCTGATCGCGCAGCACCACCGCCATGCCGGCGCGGGTGCGCTTGTCGGAGTCGACGGGGAGCGCCTCCAGCGGAACGGCGTCGGTGCCCTCGCCGCCGCGATACTTGAAGTCCTTGTCGCCCGCGGCGGCCTTGGAGACGATCGGGAGCAGTTGCACGCTGGGGACCAGCGGCGGCCTCTCGACGTTGGCCTCGGCGAGGTAGGCCTCGCTGGTCTTCTCCCAGAAGACCGAGGGCGTGACGATGGTCTGATTCAGCGATCGCGCGCCGAAGTACGTGAACGCGCCGATGGACAGCAGCCCGATGGTCAGCGTCGCAAGGACGATGTTGCGGCGCATGCGCTGATGCTTGCTGGTGTTGATCGCCCGGGTGACGAGCCCCTTCTCGCGGAAGACCTTCTGCATGAACAGATCACGCAGGAAGTAGGAGCGATCCCGCTCCCACACGCGGCCCTCGGGCAGACTCTCGACCGGCACGCCGAACGCCTCGGCGAGCTCCTGATCCAGTGCCGAGCCCTCGCGCATGGACGATGTGAAGTAGATCCCCCGGAGAAACAGCGGCTTCTGCGACCACTCGCCGGCGACGAAGATCATCTCGAGATAGCGGCGCAGTCGCGGGGCGATCTTGATCATCGCGTCGGGGAAGGCGTACATCGCGTCGACCTGGTCGCTCCGCCGGGCGCGCGGGTCCTCGGTGTTCACCGGGTCCAGCATGAGCCCCAGCCGGCGGCGGGTCAGTCGCTCCTGCACGGTCTTGAGGTGCTGCTCGACGAGCTCTGGGTTGAACGACGTGTCCAGCGGAGCCGGGTTGGACCAGCCCAGGATCTGGTGCTGGAGCGCGGGATCGTTGATCTCGTCGAAGAACTCTCGGAAACCGTTGATCAGGTCGCACTTGGTGATGATCACAAACACCGGAAACCGGACGCCCAGGATCCGCTGGATCGAGTCGAGCTGGCTGGCGATTTTGCCGCCCTTGCGTTCCAGCGACTCGGCGGTGTCGCGGATGAGCGACTCGGCGGGGATCACCAGCAGCATGCCGTTGATCGGGCAGTTCGGGCGGTTCTTGCGGAGCAGCTTGAGGAACTCCTGCCACTCGCTGGTGGTGCCGGGCTCGACCTCTTCGAACATCAGCCGCCCGGCGGTGTCGAGGATGATCGCGTAGTTCGTGAACCACCAGTTCATGTTCAGCGTGCCGCCGACGCCCTGGAGCTGGTCCTGCAGGCCCGGGGGGAAGCCGACGTTGCAGTGGCGGATGGCCTCGGTCTTGCCCGATCCTGGCTCGCCCACGAGCAGGTACCACGGAAGGGCGTAGAGGTTCTTGCCGGCGGCCTTGAACTTCTCGACCCCGCCGTCAAAGTTCTTGCGGAGATCGTCCAGTCGGGCCCGGCGAGCCGGTTCGGTGATGCCCGTCGGGGCGCTGGCGGCGTTGCCGGAGATGGACTTCTCCATGGGCGCGGCCTTGCGCTTCTGGAGCATCTTCAGCACGAACGTGTACGCCATGAGCAGGCCGCCGATGAGGACCAGCCCGGCGACCACGACGACGATCGCCCGGGTGGATCCCCCGAACGCCGCGAAGATCCCGGCGACCCCGCCGACGGCAAGCGCGGCGCCCGCGACCTTGGCGGGCATGGGCAGCCCGGCGATGGCTTCGATGACTCGGCTCATTTACGCGCCTCCCTTCGCGGTCCCAGACGGAGACGCGGTCTCGCCGACGATCTCGGCCTGCTTCTTGAGCAGAGCCCCGAGGGCCTCCTTCATGCGTCCCTGCTTGTCCATGTACAGCGCGGCGTTGGCCGCAAACAGCGTGAGCGTCAGCCCGATCAGCACGATCGCCACCGCCACGAGCGTCCTGGCCGGGGGCTGCACGAGGTCCGACGTGTTCACGTTCTCGTACGACTCGGGGCAGATCTTCGCGGATCGATCCGCGTCCATCATGCCGCGGAGGCGGCTGGCGACCTCGAGCTGCTTCTTCCGCAGGTACTCCGGCTGGCCGGTGTACCACCCGGTGAACCCGAGCCCGAGGCACGTGTAGTACACGCCCAGCCGCTCCGTCGCCTGGTCCGACGGGTCCTTGAGGGTCTGGTCAAGCTCGTCGAAGAAGTCCTCATCGCCCGCGAGCTTGTTGCGCTCGTGGGCCAGATCGCGCCACTGCCGCGCAAAGCTCAGCTTGCTCTCGCGGATCATGAAGTCGATGAAGTACAGCAGGATGATCTCGACCTTGTCGTACGCGTCGCCCAGCCGATTGGACGCGGCCCTGGCCTTGCACTCGGCAAGCAGGCCCTTGAGGTCGGCCTTGACCTGAGCCATCTCGGGGCTCACGCCCTTTCTGGCGCTGCGGTTCAGGCGGCACACGTACTGAAACAGGGGCTCACAGCATTCAACCAGCGTCATGGTGACGTGACCTTTGTTCGTGCGAATCAGTGCGAATCAGTCGATGCCCTTGCCGTCGGTCCCCCTGCGGTGCCCCGCACACCCCACTCCACGCTCACCCCCCACTGGGAACGGTCATAAAGAGCGTGCACTGGAAGTCCGACGTTTCCACGCCGGGCCAGCGTATGGCGAGTTCGCGCTCTTCCTTGATCTTGTCCCACATGCGCTGGCTCTCGCCGCGGCCCAGGCGGAAGTAGTGCAGCCCGGCCTGGCTCGGGAGTTCCAGCGGAGGGTGCCGCTCCTCGCTGAGCTTCACGCCGAAGATGTTCCGCTGCACCATGCTCTTGGCCATGAGCTTGAACTCGTCGGCGTTCTCCACGAGCGTTGCGACGGCGCGGGCGTCGTCCTTGGTCTTGACGCCGAGGAAGTACTCGTTTGGCCGCGTGAGGTGCTCGTCGGTGAGCGCAGCGACCAGCAGGTTGTCCTGCCTGGCGAAGTCGACCTTCATGAAGTTCGGCGCCACCGTGCCCTTGAGCAGTCCGCGGATCTTGGTTGACAGCTCCTGGAAGCACACCATCGGGGCGTTGTGGTCGTACGGGGCGGTCTCGGCCTGGTCGCGGTCGGGGCGGAGCGAGGCCAGCTCCCCGAGGAGCCCGCGGAGCTCGACGAACATCTCGAAGGGCGTCACGTTGGGCGCGGCGATGAGCGCCGACAGGCGGTTGGACGCCGAGGCGATCGACCGCAGGCGGAGCATCTGCTCGAACTGGATCCCCCTCATGGTGTCGACACTGAACCCGCCGCGAGAGATCTGGATCACCAGTTCTTTTCGGCTGGCCTCGATCTGGTTGATCAGGTCCCGCACGAGCTCGCGCAGCGCCGGCGAACCGGCGATCACCAGGCATGGGGGAACGAACGCCGCGGCGATCCGAGGCATTCCCACGTCCTGCCCCGTGGCGTGAAGCACGCGGATCAGCGGGAGCACTTCCAGGTCGGTCCGATCGTCATCGGGCAGCAGCAGCCGAGCGTTCACCCGACGCGTCAGGAGCACCTGCGGATTCTCCCCCGTGTTCTCGTCGGCGCGCGTCACCTCGCTCACCTTGTACAGACGCTTCACCCGCGCGTCGGCGTCCGGGGACATCTCCACCGTGTTGGCCCGCGTCGCGTACCACACCGGCACGCCCAGATCGATCGCGATCGGCTGCGTGGTGGCTTCGAACGCCTTCTTGAAGTCCAGCGGCGGAAGGTCGGCGTTGTCCGGAAACGACACCTCCAGACCGCTGGGCATCACCACCCGCAGCTTGTCGAACCGGATCAGGAAGTTCTCCAGCGCATCGGCGCTCACCCGCGACTCGATCAATCCGTATGGATACGGCGTCAGCAGCTTCCGCATCTCGGCGTGCTGCTCCAGGCCGAACCGCTGCGCCACCTGCAGGTGGTGCGGCTGCAGGAACAGACCCTCGTGCCAGTGAACCTGTCCGCTCGTTGCCATGCGCATCCTTTGCTGCCTGACTCTCGATCGTTCCCGGCCCTGCGATTCCCCGCCCCGCTCCTGCCCCTCTCGGACCCACACGAGTCGTCGCACCCCCGTCGCACGCTATCGCGATCCGATGCCCTTCATCAGACTCTCGGCATACGCCGCGATCGCGTTGAGCAGTTCGCGCTCGATGGCCTGCGCGTCGACGGGGCCCGCAAGCTCCACGTACTTCCGCCAGCACTTGACCTCCTGGCTCACCAGCAGGCCGCCGGAGCTCATCTTTGCCAGATTCTCGATCTCCGCGGGCGCGAACTTCTCGACGTGCTTCTGGGCGAACGATCGACCGGCCTGATTCACGCTCGCCGTCAGCGCCGCCGTCAGTTGCCGCAATCGCTCGAGATCCTGCTTGACTTGCCCGCGCGGAGTGTCCTGATCCCCGCCGGCAAACTTCGCCATGGTGATCTTGACAGAGCCGGAACGCTTGATCTGCGACGTCGGAGCCACCGCCTTCCAGGTGTTCCAGACCACCTGGTCGAGCTTCTCGGCAAGCTCCACCAGCAGGGTGGCCAGGTCAAGCAGCCGGGCTGCGTCCAGCGTGTCCGCCGGGTTCATCCCAAGGGCCTGCATCAGGGCCTTGGACTGGGCATCCGGAAGCGCACCCCCGGAAACCTGTTCCACGATCCCCACGGCGCGGAGCTGTGCCGCGGCGGCCTTCTTGTCCTCCGCCGACATCTTCGACCCCAGTTCCGCCAGCCGAGCGACCAGAAAGCTCGGATCCTGCAGCTCCCGTTGGTCCATGGCCGACTGCACCTGGGCGGGCGCGGCCTGCGGCGGCGCCGCAGCCGAGACGTTCGCGTCCCACGACGGGAACTTCTCGGCCAGCAGAGCCAGCAGGTGTTCCCGCTCGGCTGGTCCGAGCGTTCCCAGCACGCGCTGGACCTCGTCCTGCATCTGTTCGATTCGGGCCTGAACCGGTTCGTCGGCAAAGTCCGCCTGCACAAGGCGCAGCCGATTGGCCAGAGCCGCGGCTTTCAAGGAGATATCGGCGCTCATCGATCCCACGCAACTCTCCCCGACCAGAGGTCGGTGTCATACCCGGTCCGGTTCCGGACTCGTCCGCATTCACCATCCGCGGGCAGGTCAACCCGGGCGTCAACTCGACGCCGCACAGTTTATCGGCCTCCCCCACCATTCTGCAAACACACATGGGTACTGAAACCGGGGATTGGCTCCGACGCGCGGCCGCATCGGCTCGGGTCAGCGTGCAGGCCACCGGCGGCCACGCTCGGGGTGTCGGCCGTGGCTGATGCGCGGTTGCCCTGGGCCGTCCGGCTATGCGGTCCGTGACGATCGTACGACGTTGACCCCTGGTTCAGCACCCGGGCGCGACACCCCCGGTCAAGCGGTGAGATGCACAACCCGATCACTTTTCCGTCGGCGGGCCGGCGGTTCGTCGCACACGGAGATTGCCCCATGCGTTCCAACCGTCCCGCGCGTCGTGTGCTTGTCCTGACGGGCCTTGTGGCACTTGCTGGAACCACCATGATCGGTTGCGTGGACAACAAGTCCCCCGCCATGAGGGCCTGGGAGCGGTCAACGACCGCCAACCGGCCGCCTTCGGGCCAGTACATGACCGCGTCGGACGCCTTCGGACGGATGGCGTTTACCCCGATCACCACCGAGAGCACCGTCGCCAACGTTCCGACCGAGTGACCAGTGCGACGACGGGTCTACGCTGAACCCTTCAGTGATTCTCCAGAATGACATCATCGAGGCGCTCGTCCGCACGATCGAACTCAAGGATCGGACGACGGCCGCCCACACCTGGAGGGTGGTGCTCTACACGCGCACACTTGCAGAGGTGTTCGGACTGGACCACCAGACCATTGCCCGGCTGAGCACCGCCGCGGCGTTGCACGATCTCGGGAAGATCGACATCCCCGATCACATCCTGCAGAAGCCGGGCAAGCTCACCCCCGAAGAGTTCGAGATCATGAAGACCCACACGGTGCTCGGATACGAGCGTCTTGTGAGCATGGGTGAGGATGATCCGCTCATTCTTGAGCTCGTCCGTCATCATCACGAGCGCGTCGACGGTCTTGGATATCCCGACGGCCTGCGCGAACGGCAGATTCCCCAGGCCGCGAAGATGTTCGCCGTCGTTGACACCTTCGACGCCCTCACGAGCATCCGGCCGTATCGCCACGAGATCGGGCTCGCCGCGGCCCGATCGGCGGCAGCGCAGCTCCAGGCCGACCGGGGCACGCACTTTGCCCCAGAGTGCGTGGACGCGTTCATCGAGCAGTTCCAGAGCGGCAACCTGCACTGGATCCTCGAGCACTTCAACGATCGGTGCGAGGTTCCGACGTTCGACTGCCCGACGAAGGCCGAAGACGCCGTCCGAAGACTGCGCCGAGAACAGGGCCCGCACACACACTGACGAAACAAAGCAGCCCCCCAAGTCTGGAGGGCTGGCAGGGTTCGATCCGCAAGAGGACCGGACGTTGGACTATTCGTCGGCGACGTTCAGCGAACGGCCCGCGGCACGCTTGCGGTTGATCATCTTGCGACCGGCCTTGGTCTTCATGCGGGCCCGGAAGCCGATGCGGCGCTTGCGGGTCTTGCGGCTGAAACGCTTGGGATAGTGCATGCCCATGAAAGTTCACCTGCGAAACGGGAGTCGGAGCGATCGGCCGGGCACGCCCTGCCGCCATCGCGGGTCGAGATGGTAGCCCCGCTCCGCTCCGTTGGCGAGGCCGATCGGGAATCTCCGTCTCAGCGATATCCTACCAGAACACAAACACTCACTAAAATCCTGTGTGATGGCCAGTATCTCGGTCCGAAGTACACCTGAATAGGGGAACATCTTTCGGATCACCGCGCAGATTGTCGGGGATGCGGTATAGTGGGCCTGCGGGGACACGTGCATCCCTGCGAGGTGTAGGTGCGTTTGCTCGCCCGCCGCCGCTCCAGTTGCTGGGGCGTTCGACGGGTCGAGCACCCGCGCCTGCGACAGTCTGGACGGACACGGCCCCAGGATCGGGCGGAGCACGCCGCCCGAACCGGGACGTGGAGCGGGCGATGACTCCGGATCAACTTGAGGCCATTCAGGGGCGATTAGGGCATCGCTTTGGCGATGTGGCGGTGCTCAGCCGCGCGTTCACGCACGCCTCGATGACCGATTCGAGGAAGGACTCCAACGAGCGGCTGGAGTTTCTGGGCGACGCGGTGCTGGGGCTGATCTGCTGCGAGCTCATCTACACGCTGTATCCGGAGTTTCTCGAGGGGGAGATGACCAAGATCAAGTCGACGGTGGTGTCGCGCCAGACCTGCGCGGCGATCGCGCGGGAGCTTGAGCTGGACCGGTTTCTGTCGCTGGGGAAGGGGATGCAGGGGCATCGCGTGCTGCCGCAGAGTCTGGCGGCGGCCACGCTGGAGGCGGTGGTGGCGGCGATCTACCTTGACGCGGGACTGGGTGCGGCCCGGGGGTTTCTGGAGCCGATCCTGACGCCGCTGGTGCACAGGGCGGCCAGCAGCGGGCACCAGGAGAACTTCAAGAGCGTGCTGCAGCAGCTCGCGCAGCAGTGGTTCTCGAGTTCGCCGGTGTATCACGTGCTGGACGAGAAGGGCCCGGACCACGCCAAGTGCTTTGAGGTCGCGGTGGAGATCGACGGGAAGCGGTACCCATCGTGCTGGGGCGCGAGCAAGAAGCAAGCCGAGCAGCAGGCGGCGCTGAATGCGCTTGGGGTGCTTGGGGCGACAGTGGTGGACGGGGATGGGAGCGTGCGGGTGGTGAGTGGTGACAGCACGCCCGGCGCTGACGGAGGGGTCAAGACCGGCGAGACCGGAGCCGAGCGCATGGAACGCACGGTGTGAGCTGTTGAGCGGGTCCGACCGTGGAGGCCGTGGGCCTTCAGGAACCGCCCGGTGGAGCTCGTCGGCACGGTCATGACGTGCTCCGGGGTGCCGGCGGCGATGACCTGGCCGCCGCGGTCGCCGCCCTCGGGACCGAGGTCGATGATCCAGTCGGCACACTTGATCACGTCGAGGTTGTGCTCGATGACCACGAGCGTGTGCCCGGCGTCGGCGAGGCGGTTGAGCACCTCGATGAGCCGGCGCACGTCCTCGAAGTGCAGCCCGGTGGTGGGCTCGTCGAGGACGTAGAGCGTGTGGGCTTGCGCGGGAAGGGACGGAGCGGCGGAGCGGGGGAGCGACGCGGGCGAGCCCTTGCGGATGCTGGCCTCGGCCTGGGCATCGTCCAAGTCATCTTCGCCCTCGAGGTCCTGATCGCTGTCGCCGTCAAGGTTGTCCAGGTGTGTGGAATCGTCGTCCTCGTCGCCGGCCTTGCGCCTGCCGGAGCCGGGGAGCGGACCGCCGATCTTGCCGAGTTCGGTGGCGAGCTTGACGCGTTGGGCCTCGCCGCCGGAGAGCTGGGTGGAGGGCTGGCCGAGTTCGATGTAGCCAAGACCAACGTCGCGGAGGCAGGAGACAAAGCGGAGGATGCGCGGATGGTTCTGGAAGAAGTCGCAGGCATGCTCGACGGTGAGCGCGAGGACGTCGGCGATGGACTTGCCGCGGTAGAGGACTTCGAGGGTCTCGCGGTTGTAGCGTTTGCCGTTGCACACCTCGCAGGCGACGAAGACATCGGGGAGGAAGTGCATCTCGATCTTCTTGAGCCCCTGGCCTTCGCAGGCCTCGCATCGGCCTCCCCCGCCGCCCGCGCCGCCCTTGACGTTGAAGCTGAACCGACCGGGCTTGTACCCTCGGATTTTGGCTTCTTTGGTGGTGGAGAAGATGCGGCGGATCTCGACGAAGATGCCGGTATAGGTGGCGGGGTTGGATCGCGGGGTTCGGCCGATGGGGCTCTGGTCGACCTCGATGATGCGGTCGACGTGCTTGAAGCCGGTGATCTTGTCGTGGGCGCCGACGCGGACCTTGGAACCCTGAACGTGCCTCTTTGCCGCCGCGAGGAGGATGTCGCTGACGAGGGTGGACTTGCCGGAACCTGAAACGCCGGTGACGCAGACCAGCCCGCCAAGCGGGAACGAGACGACGCCGCCCTTGAGGTTATTCTCGCGCGGGTTGATGACGGAGATGGCGCGGGCGGGATCGAGCGGCCGTCGGGCGGCGGGAACGGGGATCGACCGCGTCTGGCCGAGGTATTGCCCGGTGAGCGAGCCGGAAGCGATGATCTCGGGGACGGTGCCCTGGGCGACGACGCGGCCGCCGTGAACTCCGGGGCCGGGACCGACGTCCAGAACGTGGTCTGCGCAGCGGATCATGTCCTCATCGTGTTCGACGACGAGGACGGTGTTGCCGATGTCGGCGAGGTGCCTGAGGGTGCGGATGAGCCGGGCGTTGTCGCGCTGGTGGAGCCCGATGGTGGGCTCGTCGAGCACGTAGCAGGCCCCAACGAGCTTGGACCCGACCTGGGTGGCCAGGCGGATGCGCTGGGCCTCGCCCCCCGAGAGCGTGCCGGTCTTGCGATCCAGCGAGAGATACTCGAGTCCGACGCTGGAGAGAAAGCCCAGTCGTGAGGCGAGCTCGCGCAGGATGGGCTCGGCGATGGTGCGCTGCTCGGCGGTGAGCTGCAAGGAGGCGACGAAGTCGGCGGCGTCGGTGATGGTGAGGCGGGCGAGCTCTGCGATGTTCAGCGTGCGACCCGGCCCGAGCGACCGGGCCTGCTCGGAGCGGCCGATGACGGTCCTGGACGCGGCGCGGGCGAGGTCCACGGCGTGCGCGGAGGAGAGCTGGACGTGCAACGCCTGGATGCGCAGGCGGTCGGCGTTGCAGGTGGGACACGGTTTTTCCTGCATGTACTGGCCGAGCCACTCGCGGATGAACGAGCTCTCGGTCTTCTCATACCACGAGCGGAGTGAAGGGCCGACGCCCTCGAACTTGGCGCCGAATTTCTTCTGGTCATCCGGTGTGGCGCCCGTGAGGAGGATTCGGCGCTGGGTGGGCGTGAAGGCGCTCACGGAGAGGTGCTGGCTGACGCCGAAGTGCTCGCAGAAATGGCGGAGCCGCTTGCGGAAGAACCGGCCCATGGGCGGCGGGACCTTCCAGGGCTTGACGGCGCCCTCGGCGAGTGACTTGGAGGGATCGGGGATGCAGAGGTCGGCGTCGAACTCCATGATGAGCCCGAGGCCGTGGCACTCGGCACAGGCCCCGTGCGGGGAGTTGAAGCTGAAGAGTCGCGGGGCGCGCTCTTCCAGGGCGCACTCGGGGTGATCCGGACAGGCGAACTTCTCGCTGTAGACCCGGTCGCTCCACTCACCTGCGGACTCGATGGCGACGACGACGGAGCCGGCGGCGAGCTTGAGGGCCGACTCAACGGCTTCGGCGACGCGCTGGCGAGCGTCGGGGCGGAGGACGATGCGGTCGATCACGATGTCGATGGAGTGCTTCTCGTATCGGCCCAGGCCGAGCGGATTCTCGCCGCCCTTGGCGAGCACGTCGCGGATCTCGAGAATCTGCGGGTTTTTCCCGCCGGGGGCGACGCGGATACGCCCCCAGCCCTGGCGCTGGGCGTCTTCGAGAACATCCTTGTGGAAGCCCTTCTGGGCGCGGATGACGGGGGCGAGGATCATGGTCCGCAGTCCGGGGGACTCTGCGGACTCCGAAGGAGCGGGCCGAAGAGCGTTCACGCCGAGCGCCATGACGGCGTCGATGATCTGGGTTGCGCCGGTGGCCGAGATCTGGCGGCCGCAGCGTTCGAGGACCTCGCCGTCCTTCCTGACCTTGGTCGGGTGCCAGCAGGTGGGCGACCCGCAGCGGGCAAACAGGAGGCGCAGGTAGTCGTAGATCTCGGT
>DHLW01000150.1:1657-3539 GCA_002405485.1 Phycisphaerales bacterium UBA4658 | reverse complement strand
CGGCGGATGCGGGCGTTTCAGCGGGATGGGGGGCGTTTCCTGGCTTTGGCACTGCCGGATGGGCTGGGCTTGTGTTTTCCGGGTTTTTTCTTCCCCACCCGCGCGGCCTAGAGCTTCTTCCGGGCCGCACGCCGGGCGGCCTCGTGCTCCTCACGGATCCGCCGATCGACCGGCGTGTGCATCGGCTTCAGGTCCGACAGGTGGCTGTCGGCGGCGGGATACGACGCGGTGTCCGCGCCCGCCTGGATGAGCACATAGGTCTCAACGAGCTCCCCCGCACGAACTTTGCGTTCGATAACCGCCGTCGCGTCATGCTCGTCGGCGTCGGCGGGGATCACCTTGGCCTCGCTCAACCGCCGGCGGATGCGGGAGTCAACTGGCGCGGCGTGGTGCGCCAGGGCCAGGAGCGACACCCGCGAGGCGACGAACGCGGGCACGCCATCGATCCGATCGAAGTACTCTCGGGCATCCTTGCGGGCCAGACCGGTCAGCCGTTCGAGCGTCACGGCGTGCTCGTGGGAGTAGATCACGTTCAGCGCGGTTCGAAGTCGCAAGGCCCGCTCGGCGGCCCGTGGATACCGCTCGCCGATGATCTTCACGAACTCGTCGGGCATGCACATCCGCAGTTCGTTCACGTCGACCACCGCGGCCTCGATCTTCTTCTGTGCCTGCGCCGCCTTGGTGCTGGTGGATTCCCACACCAGGAACGACCGGATGAACTGGCTGAGCACCGGCTCAACGGGACTCCCGCCGAGCGTCATCGGGCTTGTTGCGGCCGCCACGAGCGAGCTTGAATCGTGCTCGGCACGAAGCGACTTGAGCAGGCTTGCCAGCTCGCGACTGTGCTCGCCTGCGCTCATGACCGCCCCTCGGCGCTGCCGGGCTCGGTGCGATCGTCGGAGGGGTCTTCGGGACGGGTGTCGGACCCGTCGCGCTGCTTCTGGACTTTCGAGAGGGCCTCGAAGACCTCCGCCTGCTTCTTCAGGCTCAGATCAAGCCGAAACTCGAGTTCGGGCAATCGGCGGATGGCCATGAGCTCGCCCGCCTCGCGTCGGATGTGGCGGGAAGCGTGCCGGAGCGCGTGCATCGTGAGATCCTGGTGCTCTTCCGGCAGAATCGAGACGAACACGATGGCGTTGTGCAGGTCCGGGGAGACGTCCACGCTGGTCACGCTGATCAGCCCGCGAGCCCGCGGGTCGTTCAGCCCGCGGCGCAGGACCTCTTGAACGGCCCGGGCCAGCGTGGATTCAATCTTCTCGACGCGGTGCGACATGGTGGTAGCGACGAAAGTCCGGCCCGAACCCGAATGGAACAATAGCCCGGAACGTGCGGGCAATGTCACTCCGCCGGAGAATCCCGCCGCTCGTCCTCGGACCACAGCGGCTGGCCTTGCTCGTCGACGTCGCCGGCGGTGAGCATCTGGGCGCTGACGATCTCCAGCGAGCACTCGCCGAGCGTCGCCTCAGGATGGCCCTTGAGCTTCTCGACGATCGCGTCCATGACCTGCTGGAGATACGCCCCGGAGCGATTGCAGGCCACGATGCCCAGAATCGCCAGGTTCCAGGTCTCCAGTGCGCCGACCTCTGCCACGCAGACCATGTGCTGCTTGTGCAGCCGATCCTTGATCGACCGCACCACGCGCCGCTTGTCCTTGAGGGACTGCGAGCCGGGGATGTGCATCTCGAACTGGAGAATGGCGATGTGCATGGGGGAGATGGGTCGTCGCGTTGGGGAGGAGGCGTCAGGAAGTCGGCATCGGGTTTGTCATCCGATGCACGATGCCCGGCGCCCTGAGTCCAGTGCCTGGATGTCAGAGCGTCCTCTTGACCTCCACCGTCTTGTAGCACTCGAGCACGTCGCCTTCCTTGATGTCGTCGTAGCC
>DHLW01000150.1:1310-1479 GCA_002405485.1 Phycisphaerales bacterium UBA4658 | reverse complement strand
CTTCATGCCGCACTCGAGGCCCGCACGCACTTCCTTGGCATCGTCCTTGACGCGCTTGAGCTGCTCCAGCCGGCGGTCGTTCTCGATGACGATCCCGTTCCGCGTGACGCGGATGAGCGCGTCCCGCTCGATCGTGCCGTCGGTGACGAAGCAGCCCGCCACCGAGCCG
>DHLW01000150.1:834-1140 GCA_002405485.1 Phycisphaerales bacterium UBA4658 | reverse complement strand
CCCAGAATCTGCGTCTTCTGCTCCGGGCTGAGCAGGCCTTCGGCGGCCTTCTTGATGTCGTCGGTGATCTCGTAGATCACCTGGTACGACCGGATCTCCACGCCCTTCTGCTCCGCAAGCGTCCGCGCCTTGCCCGAGGGAATGACGTTGAACCCGATGATCACCGCCTTGGACGCATCCGCCAGCACCACGTCGCTCTCGGTGATACCGCCCACCGCAGAGTGCAGCACACGGGCCCGGACCTCGTCGGTCTTGACACGCTCGATCTCGCTCTTGAGCACGTCCACCGAGCCCTGCACGTCGGCC
>DHLW01000150.1:382-520 GCA_002405485.1 Phycisphaerales bacterium UBA4658 | reverse complement strand
AGAACTTGTCGCCGGCGTCGGGCACCTCGTCAAAGCCGCTGATGCGGGCGACCGTGGTCGGGCCGAGTGCCTTGTGCCGAGCGCCGCGATCGTCCACGATCTCGCGCACACGTCCGAAGCCGCGACCCACGACGATGA
>DHLW01000150.1:0-140 GCA_002405485.1 Phycisphaerales bacterium UBA4658 | reverse complement strand
CCGCTCCGCGAGCCGGGCCGGTGTATCCGGCCTTGAGCTCCAGGAGCTGACCCTGCAGGTCGAGGATTTCCAGCAGCTTCTCGATCCCGATGCCCTTGGTCGCGCTGGTCCGCACGACTTCCACATCGCCGCCCCATTCG